>NZ_JASJDK010000179.1 GCF_030065675.1 Mastigocoleus sp. MO_188.B34
ATATTGCTTCTAGATCGGGAGCGATATTTTTTTGTGCAAAGAAAGTAGTTTGCAAACACAAAAGTTTTGTTGTCTTTAATAGAGGAAATAAGATAATCGAATTTTTCTAATTTCTTGATATGCACAAAAACCATCCCCTGAATCCTGGAGAACTACCGCAGACATAAAAGATTTTACCCAAATTCCAAATAAATAAAAACAACAATAAATTACTGAATAAGTATTATATACTATATCTAAAGGTAGATCTTAAAAACTATGTTATTTAAATCAGATTTATCTCTATCCGTATTAACACTTAATCTTCAATATACTGCATAATCAAAAATACGTGATTTTTATTTATTTTGTTGTAAAAATAAGAATTTTGATCTTGATGCTGAGTAATTTAAACAACATATTTATTGAATTAAATATATGAGTTGAACAAAGTTATTAAGAATTAATTTATATAATAAAATTTTTGTTATAATATAAAAAGCATATAATTTGCCTTTTTATAACGTCTGAAATTATTTTAAATAGTTAGTTCAAAAGTAAAGATGAGTGACAAACCACAAGGTATACATTGGGCTATCTGGGCTGTTGTAACAATTTTAGTTGCCATTATTGGAGCTTTTGGAACGTACTTAGGTAATAAAAATTCTAGTGAAAAACCACCTCCCGAGAATACCAATTTAACTAGTGATAAACTTCCGGGAAATAGAAGTATAAGTAGTTCTAGTTCTAATTCACAAAATGATTTAAAAGATAAATACAAGTCTGAGATTGAAACTGGTGTTAGATTGTATCTAACAGGTGTTGAGAAAGTTACAAAAACATTAAATACTAATGATTTAGCAAAATATATGTCTGGCGAAATAGTAGTAAGACAGGCTAATAATATAAATTCGCTTAGGCAGAATGGTGCATACCGAGAATCAGAACACAGTGATATAAAAATTGAAATTATTGATATTGAACCCAATGAGTTGCAAGCTACAGTTGAAACAAGGGCAATTTATAGTTCATATACTTATTCAAGATCAAATGGAAGGTGTTTATATAGAGTTTTACCAACAAATCTATTATTAGAAATGACTTTAGACAAAACTATTAATGGTTGGCTGGTTAATAAATCAGCAAGTAATTTACGTTTAAATCGTCAGGACTGTTGATAGGGAGCATATTTTTTAGATAATAATGATGCTAAAAAACAATACCCTGCATTTCTAATTGCAATTGAGTATCCTCGGATAGCTCTTTATTGTCACCAAAAATTGCATTTTTGATGTTCGCATCTTTAAAATCAGTTCTTTTCAGTTTTGCACCAAGTAAACAAGTACTTTCAAGGTTGCTATGACTGAGAAAAGCATCATTGAGATTAGCATTTCTCAAATTAGTTCCACATAGATTAGCACCACGCAAGTCTGTAAGACGAAGAATTGCACCACTCAAATCTGCATAACTAAGATTTGCACCACGAAGATCCGCACCACTCAGGATTGTATTTCGCAAATCTGCACCACTTAAATCTGCACCACTCAACTTAGTACTGTTAAGGTTAGCACGATTTAAATTCACACCCAGCAATTCGGCATTAATCAAATTAGCATCACTTAAATTAGCATTACTTAAATTAGCATGGCTGAGATGAGCGCCCTTCAAATTAGCTCGACTTAAATCAGTACGACTTAAATTATTACTATTAAGATTTGCTCCATTTAACTTACTTCCAGGAAAATCTCTATCTCCTGCTGCGTAACGCTGTAAAAGTTCGTCACTACTAGACGTCTTCAATACAGTAGGTAGTTGTTCGTTACTATCCACTGAATTCATTAGTAAAATACTTTTTGCTAAACTCACTTATAAGCAAGTTTAGCTACTAATAATTTTTATCTGAAATACATATGGACACTTATTTTGATTGTCCGGGAAATAATTTCTAACTTTCAACTGTTCGGACATTATGAGACGCAAAAATTAAGAAAGTAGTGGATATTACGTAAGCTACATAAATTCGGGTTTTGAACTCATTCCCGCAAATAAATAACTCTAATTTACTTAATCATCTTACAGAACGAAATTAGAATATTTTTGATAAGCATTTTCATTATTTAGTAGACAGTTGCATTAGTGTCACAGTAGCTTCGTCTCAAATAATTATTCTAGGCAGACTATAAGCTTTTTTATACATGAATAAGCAAATAGTAAGATGTGAGCTTTTGTTCGAATGTATTTTTATGTTTCCCTTCAAATTATTGCTTAATTAACATCCATTTAAGCTCAATACAGTTCAGTTAAGGCTAGGCTAAATCTCAAAATAGAAGTAGTTTGGGTTGACGAAGGTTAGCAAAGCGTGTCCGTAGGACATAACCCAACATCCGGGCTGTTTTGTTGGGTTGCGCTGTGGCTTAACCCAACCTACGAAAATACTTAACTGAACTGTATTGCATTTAAGCTATGAACTCTCCCAGAATAATTGTGTACTTAAAAGCGAGTACTTGGCAATCTGTATGATTTAATACAGCAAATAAAACTATAAAAATATCTTAATTTTTATCCCTTCAAATAATAACAGATGTATTTTAAGTAATATTTGACTGAAATAAAAATGGTTAAGAATATTGTCATCATTGGTGCAGGACCAGCAGGACTTTTACTAGCTCACTATTTATCGAATCGCTCAAATAATTACCAAATTTATATTTATGAAAAAAGGAGTGATCCTAGAGAAAATAAGTTTTCTAACAGAGCCTTTGTTGTTGGTTTAACTCAACGGGGTCAACAAGCCTTAAAAGCAATTGATGGATTATGGTCAAGTGTTAGAGAACAAGGAATACAGATACGTAAATCAGCGATTTATTCTCAAAAAAAGCAAGGATGGCAATCTTTTTTACGAAATAAAGAACCGGATAATTTTAGTCTTCTCATCAATCGTAATGACCTTTGTATTGCTCTACTCAATGAATTAGAAGAACGAAATAATAATCAAATAAAAATTACCTTTGATAGTCCTTGTATTGATATAAATTTAAAGGAGCATACAGTTAACTTACGAGTTAACGAAAATAGTCTAATTACTCAATCCTACGACCTTCTAGTTGGAAGTGACGGAGTAAATTCTGTTGTTAGAGAAGCATTTATGAAGAGACCTGGGTTTGATTTCCAGCAAAAGTATTTTGATACTGCATGGAAAACAATTCATATTCCCAGACCAAAAAATATAGCGGTAGATACCAGTTACTTTTTTAGAAAAATATATCGTGAGGATCGATCAAGATTTAAACAACATGGTCTTTCCGGTGCTGCTATTCCAGAGATTAATGATCGCTTGTGCATTTTGATGTTTTGGACTCAAGAACCAACACAATTAATAGGGAATCCACCAAAAGTTCAAACATACAGCGATCTTCAAAAGATGATTAATGAAGAATGGCTACCAGGAATCGAAATTAGCGACGAACAAGCACAGGAATTTTGTAACCAACGTCCTTCTACTGTAGTTGAAACTAAATGTAATCTTTATCATGACCTTCCCGGACAAGCAGTTTTAATTGGTGATGCTGCTCATGGGATGTCGTCTTATCTCGGTCAAGGATGTCAAGCTGCTTTCAATGATGTTGTTGCATTGGATAAACTCTTGCAAGAAGAAGCTGATAATTTAAATGTTGTACTACCAAAATATTCACAACAGCAAGTAAAAGAAGGACACGCGATTACTGACTTAAACACCCAACTTTTACCTAAAGCGAAATGGCTCATATTTTTATTTAATACTGCAATGGGAGTCACAAGCAAAATGAATAAACGATTTCCAAAGCTATTTAATCCACCATTGTTTTTTTTACTGTCACAAACGACCGTACCTTATTCGGAAATAGCCCAGCGATTTAATTTCTGGATGCGTCTAATTAAATGGTCTAATAACAGAGTTATGACTAAACTTAAATAAAATTGATCGCAAATTAAATTCCGATTACTCATTACCCATTACCCATTACCCATTACCCATTACCTCAATTCCGTTGCCAAATTTTAATTGTTCGATCCAAACTTCCACTAATTAATTTGTCACCAGAAGGAGTAAATAATAATGCTGACACAGTGCTACTATGACCGCTAAAAGTGGCTAATAATTGACCTGTTTCTAAATGCCAAATTTTAATAGTGTTATCTGCACTTCCACTAGCAATTATTTTTCCATCTGCACTTAAAGCAATAGCATCCACCCCATCTCTATGTCCTTTGAGAGTATGTAATAATTCCGCAGTTTCTAAATTCCAAATTTTAATTGTTCGATCCCGACTACCACTAATGAGATATTTACCGTCAGCACTTATGGTGAGGGAAGTAACAATGTGAGAATGAGCAGTAAAAGAATATAAAAGTGGGATATCTAAATTTTCTTTCCCCTCATAATTAATCCGCCAAACTTTGATCTTACGGTAGCTACCGGTTACTAAAACTTTTCCATTTCCTTCAGGAGATAGTGTACTAGCAGGACTAATAGCTAAAGCATGTGCAGCATTATCATCTAAAGAAAGAGTCGCAACCACTAATCTATCTACCAAATCCCAAAATAAGATTTTTCGGTCGTCACCACCGGTAACTAACATTTTTGTATCTGGAGTAAAAGCAACACAACGCACTATTCCATTATGTTTATGTAGAACATCGATGAGATCCCGTGCGCCCAAATGCCAAATTTTAATCGTTGAGTCTGCACCTCCACTAACCAAAAGTTGTCCATTGTGATTGAAAGCAAGGGTTTTAACTTCGTCAACTAATCCAGAAACAGTCCAAGGATATTCGGATAATGTGGAAATTAATTCTCCCTTAGTAAAATCCCATAATTTTATTTCTCCGCGACTTCCACTAGCTAAGATGGGTAAATTTCTATTATTTTTACATTGTGGAACATAAACTAAACAATTGATTCCTCTGGTATGACCTCTTAAAGTTTGCCAGCATTCCCAATCACCAATAATATTTTTGCAATCATGACCTGATGGTAAAACTTGAATATTCTCTAGAGTTACCACATCATTCGTTTGTGCTCGTGGTATATATTTTGGTTTTTTGAGCGATTCTAAATACCAGTGTAAACCACCAACATATAGTAAGTTACTTGGAGCTATTAGAAGCTTGGGATCCCCCAATTCAATGAGATTTGTCGGTAAAAATCCTGCTATTACAACTTTTTTATTGTAAGAAAATTTACTCACTAATGGATTGAATAGACAGAGGAAAATCAGTAATTGATTATTTTTGACATCTTCTTGAGTAACAGACCAACGAATTTTGTCCTTTTTAATGCCATTAAAACTAGTTCCATCTGTGACGTAAACTTGAACACCATAGGAAGAATTTCCATTTAAAAAGTAAGGAAATTTACTCTCTGTCAGCAAATTACCTTCATCATCCAACACCATATTTTTTAAAGTATCTTGGGACACTTTTTTAATTAATTTTCCTAGGCGTTGGTTTATGACTTGTTCAACAATTTGTTCTCGCACAAGGTAATCTTGGGCTTGTTGCTGGAAATATTCTTCAAAAGGTATCGCCCAATCTGGAGAATCTGGATAATCGGGCGGTATGGGTGGTGGATTTCTGGCAATAATCTCTGCTTGTTGACGAGCAACCTCACACAGTTGTGTCAGAGATTCGCCTCCTAACTCCATTACTTCAGCATGACAACCTTTTACTTGGGAGTCCAGCAAATAAAGATTATTAATTTTGGGTTTTTTAATCCGTCGAAGAAAATCAACTTGTTGCGCTTTGAGTAAACTAATCCAATCCATGTGCGTTCAGTAATGGCACAGTTGTATACCTAGGTTAAGATATACCTACAAGTTTTCTCAAGTCTTAATTGGATATCTCATCGCTGACAACAGCTTATAAATCCCTATTTTCATTAGGAATCATCATTTATTAAAAGCTTTGGAACTCATTCTCGATATGGGTCGTAATATACTGCTTTAATATTTGACAGTTTATTACCGTGCTTTTCTAACAACTTTCTCAATGCTACTTTAAGATGAGTACCTAACTTTCCCCTAAATATTCCTGCAAACTGACCACAACCAAGACCTGGAATCGTTATAAAACCCAATTTACACTTTGAGTTTTCATCACATCGTTGGCATCAATCAGGTGTTTTACTATACATGAATGAGGTTAGTTTACAAACAGCTTTCAAGCAAGCAATATCTCATTTTTATGTTTAAAGGGAACAGGAAACAGCGCGACTACTCCGCAGGGTAGTAATGCTGTTTGCACTCACCTACGGTGTTCGTTAAGCATTTTTGTAGGTTGGGTTAAGCGACAGCGCAACCCAACAAAACCTGGTAGTTAAAGATGTTTTTGTAGATGGTCAAACTGCGATCGCTCGATTCACTTATCATGCTCATCAACAAGGAAAATTCATGGGAATTCCAGCTACCGGTAATTTAATAATGAATGAGAATTTAATAACCTATAATTCTGAAATTTGGAATGGTGCGTTACGCAATGCTAACAGCACCCTACTTTTGTACTTTATTTAATCCACATTCCTTACTATGCGCAGCATCGATATTTGGCGCGTTAAAGATGGGAAATTTATTGAGCACTGGGATGAATTGAATTTATTAGAAGTCATGCAGCAACTTGGAGTGATCCCAGCTACTACTCTTACTTAAGATTGGTCGATATAGTTTGCAAATATTGCTGTAGGTATCATTGGCAACATTGGCACTAAACAAATCAGCCATTGATTCCAAGTCAGAGGTGCTGTTTCAAATAGTATGTTCATCACATTCCACTGACTGAACACAATTTGTAAAGCAACAGCAGCTACAATACCTACAATCAGGATGGGTGCATTTGTAATCAATGTGGATCTACCACGGATATAGTTGAATAAACTAATTCCTAATTGGCTGATACTGAGAAGATAGACGATTCGAGCAGCTACAAGGGACTGAATTGCCATGGTGCGAGCAACTGCAACATCGCCAGTAGTAAACTTCGCCCACTCAAAGATACCAAAAATCAGAATCCAATTAAATAAGGAAACCGTCAAAATTCGACGTAATAATTTCTTTGTAATTAAGGGCTCTTTGGGATTGCGTGGAGACTGCTGCATTAAGCCGTTTGACTTCGGCTCAAAGGCTAGGGGAACTGTCATGGTGAGGGAATTAATCATGTTTAACCACAGTACTTGTAGCGACAAAATCGGTAAATCCCTCGCTAGCAATGCACTGATCAAAATGGTCATGGATTCACCACCATTGACAGGTAAGAGAAAAGCGATCGCTTTACGCAAGTTTTGATAAACCGTACGTCCTTCTTCCACTGCTGCTTCAATAGAAGCAAAGTTATCGTCAGTCAGGAGCATATCAGCAGCTTCTCGAGCCACTTCGGTTCCACCTTTCCCCATGGCGATACCAATATCAGCTTGTTTTAAAGCTGGTGCATCATTTACCCCATCTCCCGTCATGGCGACGATTTCCCCTTTTGACTGGAGAGCTTCTACTAGCCTTAACTTTTGAGCCGGTGCAACCCTAGCAAATACATCTCCATCTTCAATAGCTTGAGCGAGCTGACGGTCGTCCATTTTCGCTAATTGCTGTCCCTCAAACCCGAGAACTTGCTTTGTCTTCTGAATACCCATACGTTGAGCGATCGCCCGAGCCGTTGAGATGTGGTCTCCAGTAATCATCTTGATTTGAATTCCCGCTGTCTGACAAGCATGCACCGCTGCGATCGCTTCTGGACGGGGTGGGTCAATCATACCTTGCAACCCGAGAAAGACTAACCCGGTTTCTATATTGTCATGATCTATGGAATGTTGATGGGGAGCAACAATTTTTTTGGCAAAAGCTAGTACTCGCAAAGCTTCTGCTGTCATTGCTTCAACGGCTTGTTCGATTTGTGCTTGTTCGAGAGGAACGATTTGACCCTCTCGATCTATCATCTGAGAGCATCGTTTTAACAATGCTTCAACAGAACCCTTGATGTAGATAGTTCGAAAATCGGCGTCATGCAATGTCGCCATATATTGATACTCGGATTCAAAAGGAATTGAATCTAGTCTCGGTTTTGAAGCTGCTAGTGCAGACTGGGTTAGATCGGCTTTAGCTGCAGCTGCAATTAATGCACCTTCCGTGGGGTCACCCACAACCGACCAATGCTCTCCTGCATGCTTTAATTGGGAATCATTACAAAGTACTCCAGCTATCAGGGATTCTTTCAAGGCTTGCGACAACAAACCATCTTCAAAAACACTTTCTGAGTGATTGTTAGTAGGATGAATAATCTCACCTTTAGGACTATAGCCACTACCACTGACCTGATAATTTTGTCCCCCAGCATAAATAGCCTGTACCGTCATTTGATTTTCCGTTAGGGTTCCAGTTTTGTCAGAACAAATAACAGTGGTACTCCCCAAAGCTTCAACAGCTGGAAGTTTGCGAATAATGGTATGACGGCGCGCCATGCGGTTAACACCAATCGCTAAAGTGATAGTTACAACTGCTGGTAAACCTTCAGGAATTGCACTAACTGCTAAAGCGACAGCAGCTTCAAACATATAGATCCAGGATTCTCCCTGTCCCAGACCGATGGCGAATGTCAGAGTTGCTAAAGTCAGAATCGCGTAGAGTAAAATACGGCTAAATTTAGCAAACTTACGAGTCAGTGGAGTACTAAGATTAACCCTCTGCTCCATTGACTTAGAAATCTGTCCGACTTCTGTCGTACCTGCTGTAGCAATAACAATCCCCGTTCCCTGTCCAAAAGTGACAAAACTTCCGGCGTAGGTCATATTTATCCGTTCTGCAAGGGGAGTATCCTTCGGTAAAGGCTGAATAGATTTATCTACCGGTACTGATTCTCCCGTCAGAGCTGACTCATCAACCTGTAAACTGCGAGTATTAAGCAATCTCAAATCCGCTGGAACCTTATCCCCCGATGTCAACAGTACAATATCTCCCGGTACTAAATCCCGCGACGGTATCTGCAGAGTTTGACCCTCTCGCAAAACTGTACTTTCTGTGGTCACTGCTTTTGCAAGGGAAGCGATGGCTCCTTCAGCCTTGGCTTCTTGCACATAACCAATAACTGCATTAATGACCGTTACTCCCCAGATCACAGCTGCGTTAGTCCAAGATCCTAAAAATGCTTTCACAGCCCCTGCAATCAACAGGATGTAGAGAAGCGGTTGATGAAACTGTAATAAAAATCTTAGCCAAGCAGGTTTTCCAGGTTTGATGGGTAATTCATTCCATCCGTAGGTTTCGTAGCGACTAGCAACTTCCTCTGCTGTTAAACCATTCTTTAAGTTGCTATTAAATTCTTTAATTGCCTCACGACCAGAAAGTTCGTGACAAGAGCGAGATTGCAATTGAACTGATATCATAACTTTCAATGCAGAAGATGCTTTTCTGGTACCCTATCAGTTGATGCTAGCAAAGACAGAATATCTCGTTCATCGAATCTGCACATTGGTATTATAGAAATGTACGGATGGCAAGCAATTACCCTACTAAGTGAGAAATAAAAGTAGGTTGTAATATTTTTTCTACAACACAGAAAACAAGAAGTTTTAACAGGTAATGGCGTCAAAAATTTACCCCATCATCCAGTCGGTCATTTTTAAAATAGCTGAATATGACTTTCCACTGCAGTGCGGGTATGTTGTGAAGTTGTTTACTTTATCTTTACACTAAATCTTTACACTAATTTAGTGTGAAGCTTTAATCTATTTCATTCTTATCATCATCTATTTCATTCTCATCATCATCTATTTCATTCTCATCATCATCTATTTCATTTCCATCATCATCTATTTCTCTAAGTCTCACGATCCAAGCTTCCTGATTACCATCAGGGTTTTTCCCGTTACCAACAATTGTCAAACCGTTATCTGAAATCGCCGTTGCTTCCTCTAACTTCCAACCAGTTAAATCGATCGCAAATTCATTAGTCAGAATTTCTTGCAAAGAACGCATTCCTTTTTTGCGATTCCAAATAAACGCTTCTCTACCATTAGCACTTTCGCTACTTCCGACAACAATCGAACCATTTCTTGAAACATCATTGGCTATGCTGTAAAATTTGCCACCTGGCAAATCTCCTAATCCCTGCATTCCACGCTTTCGTCTCCAGCGAAATGCTTCATCACCATTAGTGCTGCCACTGACTCCTACTATAGTAGAACTATTGGCCGATATTGCTGTTACTGCACTAAAGGACTTACCACCTGGTAAATCTCCTAATTTTTTGATTTTACCTTTTTGGTTAACTCTAACTGCTTGATTGTAATAATACACTGCGATGACAGAACCATTTGCTGATAATCCAGGTGGGTAGATTGGATCTACCCCCGATCCTAAGATTATTTCTTCTCCATTCTTTTGTGTCCAGCGAAATAGATCTGGACCAACAGCAGCACCTCTCTTAATACCTACCACAATGGAACCGTCTGCTGATAGACCAGACACAAAATAACTTTCACCTCGAAATGCTGTGTCTCTCAATTGCTCAATTCCATTCTTTTGTGTCCAGCGAAATGGATACCCTCGAAAACCGAAACTGCTACTACTACCGACCACAATGGAACCATCTGCTGATACTTTAGTGGCAGTACTGGAGAATATACCACCTGGTAAATCTCCTAATCTTTGCATTCCACCTTCTTGCGTCCAGCGAAATGCTTCTTCAGTATCTTCCGCTTCTCCACAGCAAGGCTCAACTTTCACAGCACTACTCCCCACCACAGTCGAACCATCTGCTGATACATCAAGAGCAATGCTGCTAAAAATACCACTTGGTAAATCTCCCAGTCCTTGAAATGAAGCCCGTTTAGCAGGTTTAGCTTCTGCTGCTACACATACAGTCATAGCTAGTACAAGAGTACAGGCATAAGATATTTTCTGTAAAATACGCATTTATTCATCTAATAACTTTGGTTATTCGTCTCGCGAAAAACCTAATAAAATCGGCTATTGTAATAGCTTTAGCCAAAATAAATGGCTCAAAAATTATTAGAAAAACCTAAACCCTTCCAGAAAACATATGAACTTCTTCAGAATAGCAAAATTAATATTTAGGGTATTCAAAATCAACTGAGTGTTTCAGTGGTGGCTAGTTAATAATAAATACTGTTTGCCAAAGTTAACTTTACTTACTAAGATTTTGCATAACTTTCAATAATAGCGATCACATTTTTAATACCGTTTTCTTTACGAATCTCTTCACCTAAAGTTTCCGCATTTTTTCGAATAACTTGATTTGTTGTTACTTCTCGAATCGCTTTAGCTAATTTAGTAGCAGTTAGTTTCTGCTGTGGAATAGGTTGACTTCCAACACCCAGAGCATAAACTCGTTCTCCCCAATAAGGTTGATCCACCAGAAAAGGACATACTATTGTCGGGCGACCTGCACGTAAACCAGCTACTGTTGTTCCAGCACCACCATGATGAACCACAGCAGATACCTGAGGAAAAAGCCAGGAATGGGGAATTTTATCGATTTTGAAGATAGTTTTCGGTAGAATCCTAGCATCTAAGCCACCCCAACCAGTAGCAATGATGCCACGTACTCCTGCTTTTTCTAAGGCATTAATGACAATATTTGCCATTCTTTGTGGATTACGTCCCGCCATACTACCAAATCCAACATAAACCGGCTGTTCGCCTGCTTCTAGAAAATCAACCAATTCGGCTGGAGGTCGCCAATCATCATTGCGATCTAAAAACCAATATCCGGTGACATAAGCTGTATCTGACCAATCCTTGGGACGTGGTGAAATCAGTTCGCTATAACCATGCATAACCGGAATTGGTTTTCCATTTACCATTTCGATTGGACTTGTCGATTTAGGAAATTTACCAATCCCGAGTACATCCTGACGGAATTCATTTACTATATCGTCGTAATTGTGGTATCCCCAGTGTAAAACCTTATAGGAAAGCTTATTGTACCAACCTCCAAGCTTCAAATTTGGAAACCCAATAGCGACAGAATCAGAGGTTGGAACGATCGCAGGTACGAGAACAGCCATTATTGCAGGAATACCAAGTTTTTCCGCAATGTGGGAACCTGCTAATACCTTGGGATGGAAAATAATAATATCGGGTTTTGCTGTTTGTGCTGAATTCCAAGCATCCCTAAGCATTTGTTTATTGATGGTTTTGGCTACTTTGAGCAATTTCAACATCGCTCCGATTAAACCAAAGAAAGTACCTCCACTTTCCATCATTTCTCGACCAGCTTCTGAATCAACCAGTTTGATGAAATCATTATTCATATACCCATAATTCAAACCATGGTCGGTGATGAATGATTCAAAACTGGAGCAGGTACAGATAGTTACTAAATGTCCTGCTTTTTTTAATCCTTTACCTAGTGCTACATAAGGTTGGACATCGCCACGGGAACCAGCCGTAAGAATAAAAATATTCATAATTTTTCCTTACTGTTCGACACTACTGAAGTAAGCTTGTCATCACAGTTCACAACCACGCTAACGCAATTTACCACCCTGATGTGTTAATTACTTAGGTGCTCAAAATATCACTCAGAGCTAAAAAATATCAGTAATGGTCAAAAATTAAAAATACTGTCAGTTTCTCATCCGTTAATCATCAGCAAGCTTCTTCTAAAATTAAAATAAACTTGCACTCCTCCATCATCATGACAATAA
>NZ_JASJDK010000180.1 GCF_030065675.1 Mastigocoleus sp. MO_188.B34
TCCATATTTAGGACATCCGGTAGCATAAGTCTCCCGTTGTGATATCTCTTGACAGTATTGACAAATGAAGTTGTAAACCCTGGTATGGAGAATTCGGTCGTGTGCTTTGACTTTATATTCCCGGACATGAATTTTTTTGCTTGGCATAGTTTTAATAAAAATCCTAAGTGAATAATAATAATGATAATCACTTAAGATTTAACAAACATAAAGAAAAAAATAGGGATAAAATTTTTATTCTGGTAGTAGTGAAGCGTTAAATAAGATTTGAGCTAATTGAGGACTTAACATTAACATTTTAATTATCCAGCTTATAGTATTGCTTGAGAAGCAACCCAAATCTGTAAGCCCAAGCTCGTTCATCATGTCCTCCGATTAAATCTTCATACTTGAATAAGTCTTTACCTAAAACATAGTTATATTTTTGTTGTAATAAGTTCACCATACTCTTACCTAAGCAGGCAGCTTGAGACTCAAACAATAAGTTATGAAAACCATTCAAACGTTGACATCCCCAATCGATCCAAATCTGGGGACGATTATGATTGCTGGGTTCTAAAAACCGATCCAATTGAGAGATTAATGATGTTTGTTGTAGTTGAAGTACACCACCAGCCCAAAATGATGGTGAAAGGGCTCCAACCTTACCAAAATATTCGCCATAAACACACCCTGTATGAAAAGCTGCCAATCCGCCATGAGATGAACCAACAATTGCTGTGTGATGATTACTCTTTAATGTATTGTAAGAACAATCGATAAAGTTCTTAAGACGAACCAGATAACTCCCATAATCAAAGAGTCCTCCTCCTTCTCGCTTAAAAGGAGCCGAGAACTCTTTAACATGTAAGTACTCATGGGATCGATTTAAAGGATGAATTGCTACAACGATAATTGGTTGAATTTCTTGTTTTTGATATAGTTTACTAAGGGTTTTAGGAACTTCCCAAGAATAAGGACTTAATCCATCTGGCCAAAAAGTAGTATTGCCATCGTTCATATACACTACGGGATAACCATAACCATCAGCACTGTAATTACGTGGCAAAAATACATGTATTTTTCGCGGCATATCACGATCATGCTCTATAACTAAAGCATCATATGTATGAAAATAACCACTGTCATCACCTTCATCGTGATACCAGGCAAGTTGACCGTTCAAATAAAATGGATTCATGATTGAAAATGTAACCAGTGTATAAAAAATATATGTAAATCTTCATTTTTTATAATTCCAAATCCAATACATGTCATTATTTATTTGTACGCAAGTTTTGCCAAGCTGCCTATTGCTATGTGATTGCTGCCGTAATTTCCTGGCTTGCCTTAATGCACAGCTATAGTTAGACTGTTGCAGATACAATTGTGAATTTAGGCTGGGGAACTGGTGCCCCTTGGGCTATTGGCTATCTTTTAATGGCGATTCTCTTTTTCTATGTCCATTGGCAAAAAAGAGGTAAGCCTTGATGGCACTGATTATTATAACTACTGCAAACTACTCTCTTATCAACTTGATTAATAACAATCGCTTACAGTAAATTTGTACACATAGGAATTCACATAAAATGTAAGTGAAAGTTTAAAAATTAACAGTTCTATGGAAGTTGCTAATCCTGATAATGCTTGGATTCAAACTGTTGAATCAACTAATGCAGAAATTATCCAACAAGCACGAAGAATTATTACAGGTAATATTTATTGCACACTTTCTACTTGTTCTCTTGATTCTGTGCCCTGGGTATCTCCTGTATTTTTTGCTTTTGATAGTAATTTAAACATTTATTGGAGTTCTGCAATTAAATCCCAGCACTCACAAAATCTGTATGAGAATTCTGGACGTGTAGCAATTGCAATTTTTGACTCAAGTCCACCTGAAGGTACTGCTGAAGGATTATATTTTTCAGGTTATGCCAATGAATTAGAAAACCCAAATCGGGTAAAAGAAACACTAAAACTTTTATCAGCACGGGCAAGAAAAAAAATTGAACGCACAGAAAAAGATTATTTAGATGATTCACCCAGGCGCATTTATCACTTTCAACCACAATCTGTTTGGGTCACAGGTGAGCGCTTACCTGTTGGCAATCAACTTGTAGATACTAAGGTTTCTTTTAGTTTACTTGATTTGATACCCTTAAATGCACCCCCAGCCATAACATCAGTTGAGTTGGGGTGAGTAATCTTTCACCTCAACTTTTCACCAGCACCCGTTTCTCAGTTTTCTCGGATAACTCTTAGTCGATTCTCAGTTACCCATCACTACCGCTTCAGTTTCATTCCCGACATTAGTAATCTTGTTCTAGATATTGAAGAGCTAAAAAAACCAATGCCGTCTTCTCGATTAGGAAAATATTTGCATACACTAGAAAGACTTCCAGCCATTACTGATGCCACAACTGTTGGCGAAATCATTGAAGCATCAGGTTTACCGATCTATGAGCCTGTTATTGAATTCCACTGTAAATATGCAGGTTTTGTTCAACCTTACGGTCGAGTAAAATTCATCTGGGGTCTATTCCATGAATTTCCTCATGATTACTCATTTTTTAAACCTAATCAACCTCACTGCAATCAAAACCTTCAGGTTATTTCTGGAAATGAAAATACATAGTTTTCACTTTTAATATTCATATACCTATAAGGTATAGATCCATCTATTGGATTAGCCAATTTTGTCTGTACCAAATACCATCATTGGAGAGTTTTGCTAAATTGATAGTATCCGGATATAGCCCTGGAGTGACAGTTTCAGGTAAAAGCTTCAACAAAGCCTAAATTAATTACTAATTAAGTACTATGTTTCTATTCAGACAATTAAACTTTGTTATTATTTTTGCTCTTGCTTTGGTTGTAGCCTTATTTGCAATACAGAATAGTGAGCCAGCAATTATTACAATTCTTCCTGATGTTGAGCTGAAAGCACCAATTGTAGTAGAGTTCTTGCTAGCAGTTGGCCTGGGCGCTGTTTTAGTGTGGTTGTTCAGTGTCTGGACACGATTACAACAAAATCTAATTTCCTACCAAAAAGTTCGCCAAAAAGATCTTGAAATCAAAGAACTAAAGGACAAGATAGAAAATTATCAGCAGGAAGTTCAATCCTTAAAACTTGCCTTACCACCAACACCTGAAGAACCTACAGATTTGCAAAAAATTCCGTAACAAAGCACAAAGATAAGTAGAGGCGCAGTGGCTAACGATTGCGTTACAGTCAAAGAATCAATGATGGAATGGTCAGTAGATAGTACTTTGGATAAAAGGTTTGTAACTGTGCCAGACCTTTTACCCCATAAAATTATCACAGCGATGGATAATCCTCCTGGTTCATTTTTATTAGATCCTTACAGGGATTATCGTTTTTCTTCCATCAGCCTACCAGAAATACTCGACAATCTTCATAAGGCAATATATGACCGTCGTCAAATCAATCGTCAAGAAGTTCTTGAACGTCTACACTTGAAGCAGTGGGAAGAATGGGCTTGTGGCGCATTACAATCTGCAGAGAATAAAGACGTACTTCTAGTTACACTTTTGAAATTAGAAGATTTGTGTTCTTATGCACTAAGGGAAGGCAAAGACATATTAATTTTTGGTGATTGATCCACATTTTGAGTGACCACAAACCACCAGAAGTGACCCACAACCAATATTATTTTTTCTTTGCTCGATTTTTTCGACGAGATTCTTTCTGCATTTTTTTCTTTTTCTTCACTTTACTTTTAGAAGTCTTTTTACCTGACCTGGAAAAACCTTCTATTCCTGTCAAACTATTGTTCAATTTCTTCGGCTGATTCTCCTCAAAACAAGCCCAATATCCGATTTCCGATATCGTATCTTCAATCAAGGAATAACGCTCATCTTCACGAAGCTCATTCAAATTTGCTTCTGAACCTGCTTGGAGATTATCATTAAATTCATCCCGTCCAAAAAAGAATGGTTCGATTAAATCCTCATCAAAAGCTCGCTCAATATACTCCTTAAGTTCTTTAGGACAAAGTATAGAACTGTTAATTACTAACTCTGTCCAAAATACATATTCCCCTTCCCATTCAAGGTCAGTTTTAGAATCTTTAGTTGCAAACACAGTTAAGAAAAGTTTCTCAAAGTATTCTATAACTTCTTCCAGAGGAATAATTTCTTGAACTACCAAAATAACTAAAGTTCTAATAGCAGCACTTCTGGTAAATTGGTCAACTTCTTGCTTTTCTATCAGTTGTTTGATCGGTTCAATATTTCCATCACTTACAGAAGCTAGTATTTTGTCTAAATCCTCAGTTACTACATCTCCTGTTACTTCTAATGGCAGTTCTCCCGGTACTGAGAAAAAATCAATTATGAGAGGATAAGCCTTTGGTTCTCTAAATTGTGCTAGTAAAAATAAAGCATAAATATGTAAAAAATAGTCAGGTTTATTAAATAAATCCTCCAACTTATTTTTACATTCTGATAGAGTATCTAACAAAAAAGGAGTAATTTCTTCCTTTGATTCAATAGCTCTTTCTAAAGCTTCACGAGGAAATTTTCCAGTATTATTTTCTAATCCTGATAAAATCTCTTTTACTTCCATATTCCAAAAATTCCTTTGACGAGAATACAAACAACAGTTTGATAATACCTCCTGTGTCTACCCCTTTTATAAATACTTATTTAGAACAATATTGGTTTTAAAATCAAATTAATCTCCCAATATACATCTGGATAGTTCGGGGAGCAAATATTAATTATGCAGATAGCTGCTGATTTTATACTTGTACTTTCTCAACTTAGTCATAGCGCGTTGTTGTATTTGTCGTATCCGCTCGCGACTCAATCCTAAACGCTCTCCGATTTGGGATAAAGTTAGTTCATTTCCATCAATTAAACCAAAGCGCAGAGTTATAATTTCCTGTTCTTGAGGAGTTAGCTCCGACAGAAGTTTCTTAATATTTTCACGCAGAAGCTCTGCTTCAACATAAGACTCACTGCTGACGCCTTCGCATTTAAGCATATCTTTGAGTTCAGTATCTTTCTCCTCACCAATTCGCATGTCTAAAGATCTTGGTTTACGAATTAGTCTGAAACATTCTCGAATCTGTTCTGGTGACACAGATAAAGCTTGAGCGATTTGTGCGATATTTGGTGCGTAACCCAGTTCCTGAGACAACTCTGCTTGAGCACGCTTGATTTTGTTGAGTTTCTCAGTCATGTGAACTGGTAAACGTACAGTGCGTGCTTTTTCTGCTATTCCCCTTGTAATACCTTGACGAATCCACCAGTAAGCATAAGTTGAAAATTTATAACCCTTGGTTGGATCAAATTTCTCTACGCCTCGTTCTAAACCTAGAGAACCTTCCTGGATCAAATCCAGAAATTCCATATCGCGTTCTTGGTATTTCTTGGCAACATGCACTACCAACCTTAAATTACTCTCCATCATTTTTCGCTTTGCAATCCGACCTTGTTGGAGTTGCTTTGATAGCAATTCTTTACTGATTTGAGTTTTGCTAGCCCATTCATCGATTGTTGGCTCACGGTCTAATTGCACCTTCAGTTTTTCTTTAGTTTCAAGCAAGACAAGCATCTGCTGAATTTTCTTGCCGTATTGAATTTCTTGTTCAGCATTTAAGATTGGAAATCGTCCGATCTCGCGAAGAAAAGTTCCAACAATATCACGGGAAGACTTAGAGTTTTTCTGTTGTTCGTTATTACTTTTAACCTTTGTTACATTCATTTAAATTTCCTCCGTCAACACCCTTATTAATAAGTAAATTAAAGTTATAAAAATTCCATAATAAACAAATATCTTAAAAGTAAGTCATAAAATTTTTCGGTTAAATGATTTATCACAATACCATAAATTAAACATTCTTGTATTTGTTGAGAGTAACAGTACCAAATTCTTGCCAAATAAAGGTTATTCCCAATGATGTAATTCAGAGGGCAACACTACATATTGGATTCTATCTATGGTTATATTGCAAAAATAGAATGAAAATGTAGCTAGAAAAAATTAATCATATGAGCCGTCGTATTCCCAACAAAAAGTTAAACCATCAGGTCAATAAGACCCTTGCCTAATTCACATTTATTACAACCAGTCCTATAATTATTAAATTATTTCTTGAGAGGCGAAATATGTTGTTTTCTGCAATTGGAGTTTTGGCTGGTAATATCACTCAACAAGATGACAAGCTATTTATTTCTATACAAGATAAAGAATATCCTTTGTTTTACAGCAAGTATGACTCCAAAAAAATAAATCAATACCTTACAAGTAATTCCTCTACACAACAGCGTATCTCTGTTTACCCAAAAATATCACACTCTAATAAAAAAGATAAAGTACATACTATAAAGTTTCGTTTGCTGAAATTTGAGCCAGAAATATCTAATACTGTTACCAAAGGTATTTTACAAACGTTTGAACCCAATGAGTTTAAAATTTTTGGCTTATGGCAATTTCTTCAACAATGTCAAACTCCTGTTATTTCTGTTTATAGAAATTTTGATCAATACCGCTTCAAAGAATTAGAAAAACTCGAACCAAAACAACAGGCTAAACGCATTGCTCCTTCTCATTTACCTGTAATGTGGGAAAATCCACCTGTCCAACCAGTCAAATTAAACTCTAAACAACAACATCCATATTTTGTACAAGTAAAAGCTAAATTTAATCCGACAACAGATATGTTTGAGTTTGATACTTTGTTATCTGAGCCAACCAAGGAATGTCCAGAATATTTTAAGCCTAACTATAAAAAAACAAAGTCTAAGGAAGAATCTAAAACTAATCATGCAGAAGGTTCCATTTCCACTGCTGCATAATTATTTTTGAATGCATAAATAAATAATTAACAGCAAAAAATGACCCCAGATTATTAAAAGTCTGGGGTTAATTCTATTTTTTCACACATCAAAAAATTTAATTTCCAGGACATCCTCTTCTGGTTGCCAGTCTCAACACTTTATCCTGGAAGCACTTCAGCATTTTTTTACTTTGTTTAGTTGCCACTTGTTTTAAATAAGATCCAAAGTTTTTTGTATCTGTCAAAAATCGAACTATTGTTGTAACTTAACCAAAATGCCAGTCTTTATACAGGGAAAGATTAGTCTTGGGAATACCTCTATCTACTGCAGTTGCGAGAGCATCTACAGCATCAGCCAAATTCATATCTCCTGTTTTACTTGCTTCTTCGCACAAGGCGTTCCATTGAGGTTCACTTTGTAAACCTTCTAACTGTTGGAGGACTTCTGCTAATTGCGATTCAAATTCTTGATTATCCATTTATGCCTCAAAATCAAATATGCCTTGGACGCCATGTATATCCAGTTTTTCTGGATCGACCAAATTCTGTTTTATCTTTTCCAGCCTATTTTCTGCACCTTCAAAAGTTTTGTAGAGTTTTGCGTTTTCCATACCTTTCTGTGGCTTATTTTGTTTACCCCAATACCACAAATCATTACCATCAAACCAAAATGCTCCGTAAAAATATTTTTCTGTATCTGCATCCATAATTTTAAGATTTTCAATTCAAAACTGTATTTCCGTAAGCATTGTTGTAACGCTTACAAATTTGAGATTTTTCCAAATCTCTACTAACCACAAGCATCTGTGCCGCTATTTCGTCTAGCGTCTGGTCTATAGAAAAAAGTAACGGCCTTTTGTTTCTCTATAATCACTTCTACGATAACGGTCTTTTGGTTACTCATTTGCTACCTCAAAGATATTCATGGATTCTTACAAACGCAAGCATTCCCTTGTGATGTGTAATCCCAGCGTCGAAAACAATAGAGCCGTCGTTAGCGTGACATTGGATCAATTTTTGAACTTCTTCTGGATGTAGCCACACAGAAAATCCGTCTTTTTCTCTTGCTTCTAGGTTTTCGCGTTTGGGAGGAATCACAACTTCTAGATCACTTATAGAGACTTCAGCTTTATATCTCTCGGGCAATTCTTCAGCAAGATTTATTTCTTTACCGGTCTTCTGGTCAACCAATGCAAACTCAAAATTAGTCTCTCGACTACTGTTTTTGACCTCGTAGTCAACTATTTTTGCTTTGAAAGTCGCTTCACTGGGAGTTTTTTTGTTGTATTCAAACATTTATCTACGTCAATTAAATAGTAAATGGTTCACAAAATATGTTGATGAACGCGGTATGTTCATCAACGGGTAAAAGAAACTGATTTGGAGTTAAGAAATTGCTTTGAGTAGTTCTAGCTGGCTAAGAAAATTGCCTTCTTCTTTCCATTTAGAAAATTCTCGGATAGCTTCGATATGAGTAAAATTTCCTGTACCGTCAGCTTTATCTACTTTTGTATTCATGACTCTCAAAGCCTCGAAACGCGTCAAGGGTGCATCTTTCCAGAGGTCTTGAGAGTGGAAATAATGCACATTATGTTTTGTCCTTTCTTGGCTTCTTGAACTATCATTCCGCACCCTAGCTGTCACACAAGAATTTTTACTGATTATTATTTGTATTACAAGAATCAAAAAATACTTTTATTGCTTGCGTAGTAATATTATTTACTTGTCTTGGATGAAATTTGCATTCTCAACAATTTGCAATAAATTTTTAATAGGTAAAACTTTATGATTATTCTTGGAATATTCGTAATTCACTTATATTTCATAAATAAAAAGCTACGATAATTTGTGACTATTACTTTTAATTAATAGCCTATTTTACAAATAAATTATTTTTTAAAAAACTCAATCAACATTTATAATAGTAGCGACAATTATCTGGCAAAAAACTCAAAATATATTCTCTCTCAGGAGTCAAGTTGGAAATTGATATTTCATTATTTAGTTGAACTAAATGTACAGATTGAAAGCGCTGAAATATCCATCGCATACTCGGATTTTGTATAGCTTTACCAAGCTGGTTTTTAATAGTGGATTTAGATGCTGATAAAGCTTTTCTTATTTGTCTTTGAGCTAAAGTATATACTAATAAACATAATCCCATTATCATTGCCATAGCTTGAATTCTTTCCGGAGATTTAAGAAAAATACTATCTGCAAAAAATAAAGGATCTTTGAGAAAACCAAACCCTCGTTCACAACTTTGCTGTGCTTTATATTCAGAAAGCATTTCATCATTGCTAAGAGATTTTTCATCTAAAATATTTGTTGCTAGTATGAATCTTCCTGCACTGTTATAAGCTATCTTAATGGCATTTATATTCTCAGAAAATGAAGCATTTATTTTATAAAAAGTATTTTGATCTTTTTTATGTTTTGATTGAGTTTCTAAGTATTCTACGTTATCAATTTGATGATATTTTAACTTTTTATTCAAATTTCCGACTGATTGAACAGCTTCTTGATAAGATTTGAATTTTGAATTCAGTAGTTTTTTTAGCTTATTTGATGCATTAATTTTTGATTTAGATATTCTTTTTTCTAATTGCAGTAAATCAGACCTTTTGCGTTCAGAGCTTTCAACAACTAGCCATCGTTGTTCAATTCCACCATAATTTACTTTTTTAGAACAATAGTAATATCCTGGTAAAGAACTAGTAATAAAATCAGATGTTAATAATGTTGATACTAGTTCTTTTGCAGTTCCTATAGTTAGAGGTACTCTGCATAACCATTTCATCCCAGACAATAAATTTATATTTTTCGCATTATATAAAGCTGCGTCTGCAACCATTAAGCTATCATCATTTTTGATTTTTTCTTTATACTTTAAAAATATTTTCGCAAAACTAGAAGAGTCTGATTGATTTCCAGATGCTGTTTCAAAAAATATTGGGATATCTCCATCGCTAGATGATATTAAGTCTATAATAAACTGTTTTAAGTCAGGTCTGTGGTCACGAGAATAACCATATTTAATCTCAATAGCTTGTGGTGACTTTATCTCATTCCCTAATAAATTATTCTGAATGATTACATCTGGTAGTCTAGTATTGTACTCACCATGTAAATGTATTGAACTTGAATCCAAATGTGATGATTCCAAACTTATTTTAAATTTTTTCATCACATTTATACTAATAGCTAAAAATATCTCCGTTAACCCTTTAATAAATAACTTATCCATAACTCTACCTAATTTATCATCATTTAAATACTCCGCTTTTACTCCTTCCCCTATTAAATGTTCACACGCTTTATCTTCAAAAAACTCTGGAAACATATATAAAGGACTGCTTATGAAACCTAGTCCATTTAATATCATTGCCTTTACTACATGTCCTGGACTTATTTTTTCTCCTGACTCTTGTCCACAGTATTCATTAACAATTTCTACCAAATCTATGGAATCTATAATTCCTGCAACTATGCCCAAGTGGTCTATATTTTTAATTTCAACTTCTTTAAGATTAGACATCAAAACAGACGAGAATAACATCTGTTAAAATTTTCACATTCTATTTATCCAAAAACTTATTTGTAACAAAAATTTCCTTTCATTACACCATAAATACTCTAATCCTGTTACTTTTTTCGATATAGGTGCATGGCAAGTATTTACTTGATTTAATGAGATTATTTATTATTAAGCTTGAAAACAATACTTAATTTCATAGTTCATATATACCATCAACTATTTCATTGTGTAGTACCTATGAACTTGTGACAGCTAGGGTGCGGAATGTGGGGCAGATAGTTTCATGACGACGATATCGACCAAAGTAATGGCTGATACTCTCTCCTTCGTAAGGCTCAAGATACCAGGGTGGATATTGAACAGTTTCTTTTGGCTCCATAAGTTACATTTCAATCCCTCAAGGGCTTAAATAAAAAAACAATAAGTGACTTTAGCTTTTTCTCTTAAATTTAACTTTTGGCTCTTTGCGTCTACCAAAACGTCTGGTCAAGTTATATTGATTTAGTTCAAACTGTGGCTCATCTATCTTTAGTATCGCAATCTTACGAAGTAAATCATACAAAGGTTCAATTAAACCTCCAGATTTGATTCGTAAGTAAGAAACTACACTATCAATTTGCGTAAGATTTAATCGATTATTTTCTGGAAGGAATTTTTCTTCCCAGTCATCCACAACCTCAATTATTTCTGATTCGTTTAAATTAGGAAATTCGTATGACTCTAAAAATGAGTCATGAACGCGCACATACCGAAGACTTTTTCGCTCAAGAATATTATTGCTCAAATAGTAAGTCCCAACCAAGATAACAGGTATTCGCTGTTTTCTGAAAACATCAATTAGCTCGTTAAATGATTCTAATCTTAGGTAGTCTGCATTACCAATTATTAATATTTTGACACCATATCCTTTAAGATTTCCCCACGTCCGTGCTCGCAAATCTCTTAGTGTTCCAACATAAGCAAGTGGATGACCAATTTCTTCCAAGATAGAACAATACAAATCTGTGGGACCACCATGCTGATCTACTTCAGCGTAAATGACGCTTGCTGGAACTTGTAACAACGTTCCTCTTCGTTTTACATATTGTGTTCTGTACAGTTGACAAGCTTTTAATAAACCAGAGCCAGTAGCAGATGTAACATAACCACAGAGTTTTGCATCACGCTGGTCATCAAGCCAATCAAACAATTCTGTATCGCGGTCTAAAGGAAAGTAAGTGTTAGCCTTACCAATCCGCTCAACCTCAACCTGAATTTCTGGAGTTCGACGTAACTTAGAAGGTGATTGTAAACCTCCAAAGTTACTTTCATGGTTAACTCCTCTATCAAAAGGTTCTTTCCATTCGTGATTAGTATGAGCTAAATTGGTTTCCGACATCGCACTCACCACTTATCTTTCATAAACTGGTTCCAATCTTTTGCGCCGACTTTAGGTCTTCGTCTACTTAAGGTACTTTTTTGCTTCGTTGTACTATTGACTTTTTTATTATTCTGCTGAACTTGCCGCTTATTTAATGAATTCTTCGAATCATCCTTTGCTATTGAATCTACAACGTTTTCTGAAACAGTATGCTCAGCAGATGTTAAGTTTTCTTGCGATTTTGGTGTTTTCGATTGTGTTACATTTTCCGGAAATAACTCGGTTAATTTTGATTGATTAGACTTAACCTCATGTTTTTGTTGAGCTTTTTTACGGTGTTGTTTGCGTCTAGATTTACGAGTTTTTTCAACATCCTCGAATATAGATAGTCGCTAATTCA
>NZ_JASJDK010000181.1 GCF_030065675.1 Mastigocoleus sp. MO_188.B34
AATTACGGCTAATGTGAATTAAATTCAGCCTTGTAATATCAAGGGTTTCAAGAACCGGCTTAAATCAGGTTTCTGATTATTCTCACGAATTTACGTTATTTCACCTTCTAATTCACATAAGGCGTAATTTATAAAACACTAAGTAATATCTAATAACATAATATAGCCTTAGCAATACGAAGAATATTCACCGATAAAACTTAGAGAGTATCAATTCATTCATATTACTAATATGTCTCAATTTTAACTAACTCATCCTGTAGGATGGTTAGCACAGTTGGTAGGACTAAGTATGTACCTGAAATTACGGATTGCTACTTTTAATTTGGAAAACCTGGACGACGAACCTAGTAAAAAACCCACGCTTCAAGAACGTATTACCGTAATGGGTCCCCAACTTTTGAGACTAAATGCGGATATCCTTTGCTTGCAGGAAGTTCACGGACAAGAAGAGTCTAATAAGCCCAGGGATTTATTAGCACTTAAGGAATTATTAAAAGGCACAATATATCAAGACTATTACCTGAGCAGCACTCAAACCAAACAAAAGCAACAAGTATTTGACAAACGTAACTTAGTTGTTCTCAGTCGTTTTGAGATTATCGAATATCAACAATATAAACATGAGTTTGCACCAGCACCTTCATACCGTCAAGTGACAGCACAACCAGAGTCGGAAGAAGCGAACGAAGTTACTTGGGAACGACCGATTTTACACGCTAAAATCAAACTTCCCAACGCTCAAACTTTAAATGTAATTAATCTTCACCTCAAATCCAAACTACCAAGTAATATTCCCGGACAAAAAGTGAATAACTTTACTTGGAAAACTCCTGCTGGTTGGGCTGAAGGCTTTTTTATTTCCTCGATGCGTCGGGTGGGACAAGCCTTAGAAACACGTTTTCTCATTGATCGACTATTTGATGAAGATGAAAATGCTCTAATTGCTGTGACAGGTGATTTTAATGCTGAAGGTGATGAGGTTCCAGTTGAAGCAATTTGTGGCGCTGTAGAAAATACAGGTAATCCTCAGCTAGCCAGTCGAGTTCTAGTACACTGCGATCGCTCAATTCCAGAATCCCAGCGTTACACTTTGTTTCATCACGGTCAAGGTAGAATGTTAGATCACATTTTAATCTCGCGATCGCTGATGAGTTACTATCGAAGTGCAGAGATTCATAACGAAATTTTACATGATGAATCAATAGCTTTTGCAACGGACAAGCTTTATCCAGAATCAGATCATGCACCTCTGATTGCTGAATTTGAAATACCTCTGAGTTCGTAGTAGCACTTTAGCGCTAAAGAAATACTTAATTGATTGCTGTATAAAGATAGATAAAAATCAAATTAATTACAGTTAATCATGGATTCTAATATAAATATTCAGTTACCTATCCCCCCTCATTTTGAGGCAACAAAAGTTGGAGAAGTGTGGCGTGTAACTTATCAGGAAATTGCGACTTTAGCACACTTTTGGAGAAAAAAATATCACATACAGCCAGCATCGACCGATAAAGCTCGTGTTTGTTTATTATTAATAGACGTACAAAATACCTTTTGTATACCCAATTTTGAATTATTTGTTGGCGGCAAATCTGGGAATGGGGCAGTAGAAGATAATGTAAGATTATGCGAATTTATCTACCACAATCTAGGTGTAATTACAAGTATTATACCGACTATGGATACCCATAAAGCAATGCAAATTTTTCATCCAGTTTTTTGGGTAAACGAAGCCGGAGAACATCCAATTCCAGCAGTAACAAATATTACACCTGATGATATTGCCAAAGGTATTTGGAAAGTTAATCCCGCAGTTGCCTATAGTGTTACTAATAATGATGAAAATTTATTACAAAAGCAAGCTTATAATTATGTTCACAAATTGACACAAAATGGTAAATATCCCTTAACAATCTGGCCTTATCATTCGATGTTAGGTGGTATTGGTCATGCTTTAGTTTCAGCAATAGAAGAAGCTATATTTTTCCACAATTTAATTCGTGAAAGTCAAACCCAATTTGAAATTAAGGGTAATAATCCCTTGACGGAAAATTATTCTGTATTAAGTCCAGAAGTTTTAGAAGGATTTGACAAAAATCCAATTGCTCAAAAAAATACAGCTTTAATCGAGCAACTTTTGGAATTTGACGCAGTTATTATTGCTGGACAAGCTAAAAGTCACTGTGTTGCTTGGACAATTGAAGATTTATTAAACGAAATTCAACAGGTTGATATTAAACAAGCTCAGAAGATTTATATATTAGAAGACTGTACTTCTCCTGTGGTAGTACCTGAAGTAGTTGACTATACAGAAACAGCAGATGCAGCGTTTACCAAATTTGCTGCGTCAGGAATGCACTTAGTGAAATCAAGCGAACCTATTTCTAAATGGTTGAAAATTAAAACTTAACAGCAACCAATTACCCATTACCCATTACCCATTACCAATTCATTGCTGCAAATAAGAGTTTGGATTCTTTGCAACCCAACCCAAATCTGAACTCGAGCGAATTTCAAAATGAAGGTGTGATTCAGAAATACTAGGAGTTCCACTAGAACCCACCTTTCCCAACACATCTCCTGTTTTCACTGACTGTCCCACAGCTACATTAATGCTGCCAAGATGAGCATAACGACTTTGTAAACCGCTTTCATGATAAATGACTACCAAATTACCATAGGAACCTTGTTCGTCAGCAAATACTACGGTTCCAGAGTCAACTGCTTGGACATTTGTTCCAATTTCTGCTGACAAATCTACTCCACTATGGAAAAATACTTCTTTAGTAGCCTGATTCATTTGCCAGCCAAACGGATAAATCACTTTGGCTGGCGATGATAACGGATAACCGGCTACTCGCTCTGGTATAACTGGTTGTTGAGGAGAATTTGGATTAGATTGCTTTGCAGGAGGGTTTACTGATTTTCCTAGCTGGGGAACAAACACTATACTCGGGTTTTTTAAGCAACCATTAATTTCAAACAATACATCAGCACGGACTTTATACTGTGCTGCAATTTCCTTCAAACTTTGTGTAGGAGATAGTTCGACTATCACCCCGTTATAAGGTGGGATTAATATTTCTTGACCAACACTAACACCTTGATTTGTCAAACTCCTATTCATCCTGATAATAGTCGCACTTTCCAAGTTGTATTTCTGGGCTATTTTTTCTAAAGTTTCCCCAGAGTTTACCCTGTGTCTTACAAAGCGTTCCAGGGCTGGTGTGGGACAACTTTTAGTAGAAGTCTGTGATATTACGGTTTTTGGAACCATTAATACTACAGCTAAAGTGGTAAATAAACTACAAGGAAACAGTAGACGATTGCTAGCAGTCATATTTGAATTAAATATTTTTCCTAACTTCCACAGATGAACGATCGAATAGTTGGCTTACTACATATAGTTGGCGTACTACCTTTCTAGACTAAATTTATCGTCTGTGAAAGAAAGTTGACAGGTATTAGTATCAATTATTGAAGTTTGGTAAGTATTTTTACTAATTATTTGCGGTTGACTCTCAAGTACATTTTAAATTCTCATACACCATAGCAATGGACTGTATTTTTATCTACTTAGTAATATAGCTAGTTAATAGCTTGCTAACAGACGCTTGAGAAAGAACGCGTCTGCATTGCCATCCATGACTGTAACAACTATGAATATATCGCTAAAGCAACTGACCGTTTATTTTTCCCTAGTGGCTCTTGGTAGCGGTGTAGGCTTGTTAGGTGGTTACTATCTCCTCCCTACACATCATCCCAGACCAGAATTAAGAAATGTTACGGTATCTTTACCACCACAAATAACCCCCCTCAATCCAGTCAAAATCCCAGTAAAAACCAGGAGAGGAGAACAACAAAACTTTATAGCTTCAGCAGTCCTACAAACTGGACCAGCAGTAGTTCGAATTAATGCTACTCGTAAAGTAGCCAATCCAATTTCGGACGCATTGAAAAACCCTCTATTGCGCCGGTTCTTTGGTGATGAAGAAGATACTTTTCCCCAAGAAAGAATTGAGCGTGGAACTGGATCGGGTTTTATTATTGCTGAAGATGGAAGAATATTAACTAATGCCCATGTAGTAGCAAACACAGATACGGTTATAGTAACCCTCAAAGATGGCAGAACCTTTGAAGGCAATGTGTCGGGGGTAGATACTATTACCGATTTAGCAGTAGTAAAAATTGACGCAAGCAAACTACCGACAGTTAAATTGGGTAATTCCCAAAATTTAATACCCGGTCAGTGGGCGATCGCAATTGGCAATCCTCTGGGTTTGGATAACACCGTAACCATTGGGATTATTAGTGCGACTGATCGCACCAGCGCCCAAGTGGGAGTCCCTGACAAACGAGTTAGCTTTATTCAAACCGATGCTGCGATCAATCCAGGAAACTCTGGCGGACCTTTATTAAATGCAAATGGTGAAGTAATTGGTGTAAATACTGCAATTCGTGCTGATGCTCAAGGTCTTGGCTTTGCCATCCCCATTGAAACAGCAGCCCGCATTGCTAATGAATTATTTACAAAAGGGTACGCAGATCATCCCTTTTTAGGTATCGGGATGGAAGACCTTAACCCCAATAAGAAAAAACGGATTAACAAAGAACAAAAACTGAATATTAACCAGGACTATGGAGTGGTCATCGAACGAGTCTTGAGCGATTCTCCGGCAGAAACAGGTGGGCTCCGTCCTGGGGATTTGATTGTAAAAATCAATAATAAATCTATCAAGACAACTGCCCAGGTCCAAAAAATCGTAGAATCGAGTGCCGTGGGAAATACTTTAGAAATCCAGGTAGATCGAAATGGTAAATTACAAACTTTAAAAGTACAGTTAGGCACCGATTCCCGCAAATAGATGGTAGCCGCTAGTCGGTAGTCAATTACTGCTGTAAGGGTGACTATTTGCTGTTTACTACCGATCGTTACTTAATCGGTCTAAATGCATTCGCTGTTCCATCTGGCGCAGGAAATAGCCGGTCATCATTGCCGATGCCAACATACCAGCGAGATTTTCTCTGTCAGTAGTAATCTGTACATTGAAACTCTCAGTAGGTAACATTCCTACCAGCCCTTGAACATTTTGCGAAATAATTTGTTTAATTTCCGGACTAACGGATTGGGCAACCCGCGCTAAGACTTCTGGTGGTTGATGCTGCAAATATTTGAGTAACTGATTTATGTGT
This sequence comes from Mastigocoleus sp. MO_188.B34, assembly GCF_030065675.1. Taxonomy (GTDB): domain Bacteria; phylum Cyanobacteriota; class Cyanobacteriia; order Cyanobacteriales; family Nostocaceae; genus Mastigocoleus. Next base: position 5,200 of record NZ_JASJDK010000181.1, read on the forward strand.
TCGTCACCATTTTCATTAAGAAGTTGGTGGGTATGTTCCTCAAAGTTATTATTCAGAAAGTCGGGATTAAACACCATTGGTAGTTTTTTTTAGCTTAGTTGCTAATTCTACTCTAAACCATAGTTGAAGTGGGAGAAATATTTATCCCTGTCATAGGGCTATGTTCGATCGGCAGCAACTGAAGTTACAGCAGTGGTTTCTTGTGATTCTAAATTTAATTCCAATTGTTTTTCTTTTCTACTCAAAGATAAAGAATGTGGCAGTTGTTCGATTTGAAAATACTGGTTAAATTTGGGAGTTACCTGCAGCGAATAAGAGCGAGAGTCACTATCTCTACGTTTCTTGACAAAACCTTGTCCAACTAATTCCTGTACGTGCTGATATGCACCTGAACCCCGGACATCAATTAAATCACTTTGCAATATTGGTTCATTAAGGGCAATTGCAGCTAAAGTTCTCAACGCTCCTACTCCTAATTCTACTGGAATGAGAGTATTCACTAATTCGTGGAAATCAGACCGCAATTGTAGACTGTAGCCTTTTGGAGTTTCTACAACTTCCAAGGCGCTGTCACGGCGGGCGTATTCGTCAATGAGTTCGATAATGCCTTCTTCGGCACTTGCACGGTCGCAAGCGGCATATTCGGCAATTTCACTAATTGACAGGGGCTTTCCCTTCAAATAGAGAATCGCTTCTATCTTAGTTGTTGAATTCATCGATTGCCAGTCATTGGTCGTTGGTCAAATTATAGCCAGGGGGGAAGTAAAGGTACATTTCCTTTTGACTTGTGTGTTAAAAGCATCATTAAAATAAACTCAAAGAATATTTTCCTAAGAAATACTTTGAATTTTAATCTTGCTTTACTGCTACTGTGTTTAGCACTCTAAAGCTTTAGGTCATTACTCCCTGGCAATTGCCTGTAGACTTTTAAGCAAGTACAAATAGTATCTAAATTTCACAGATTTTATCTTTAATTTTTACTTTACTCAGACAAATGACACAGGAAAAATAATAAATGTTAGGTATTTATCATCATACCTGTAGAGGTGTCAAGTAGATTTATTGGAGATTGGGGATTAGGGGCTGGCGTTAGCGTTCGCTAACGCCAATTCCTAGTCGCCAATCCCCAATCGCCTCTTACCTACCTCTAAGAATAAATTCTGCGATCGCTAAATCTTGGGGGGTAGTCACTTTCAAATTTGTTTCTTCTCCAGGAACAATTTTTACCGGTAAGCCACATCTTTCAAATAATGCTGCATCATCGGTGACTTTCCACCCATTATCAAGTGCTTTTTCATGACATTCCTTTAACAATTTGACATCAAATCCTTGGGGGGTTTGTGCAGCCCATAACTTACTGCGTTCGGGCGTATTGTGAATGATGCCATGTTCATCTACAACCTTGATAGTATCCTTGACTGGTACAGCGGCGATTAATCCTTGAATTTCACGAATAGAATCGACACAACGGTCAAATAATTCTGGGGTAATGAGACATCTTGCTCCATCATGAATCAATACCTTTTCTGCTCTATCTGGTAAGGCTTGTAGCCCATTGTAAACTGATTCTTGACGGCTAGAACCACCCCTAATAATTTTTATCGCCTTGGTTAATTTCAAATCATCGACAATTATCTCTATTTCTTCTCTGTCATGTGGTTGGCAGATTATGGTTATATCACTGATACTACTAGCCTTTTGAGCAGCTAGTAACGTCCAAGTGAGAATCGGCTTTTCTAAGAGCGACAAAAGAAGTTTATTGCGATCGCTCCCCATTCTTCTTCCGCTTCCGGCGGCTGGGATTAATAAGTACACAAAATTCCTCAATCTTCAGGCTTTATATTTTCCCCTAAAATAAGGAGCGAGTTAGCATAAAGAAATTGAAATGCGAATAGTAGCCCTTGTCCCTGGCGGAATTGGCGACCAACTTCTATTTTTCCCGACCTTAGATGATTTGTTGTCCAAAATTCCCCAAGCACAGATAGATGTCGTCACTGAACCCCGGTCTAAAGCTGCTTACCAAGTGAGCAAATCAGTTCGTGAAGTAATTGGCTTTGATTTTTCAGACCGCAACAGTTTGGCTGACTGGGGTAACCTGGTGGGCACAATTCGCGATCGGGAGTACGATATTGCCATTACAAGCAAGCAAGACTGGTTCGTTGGTCTTTTGCTATGGTTGACTGGTATTCCTCAACGTATTGGCTTTAAAGGTAGTGGAAGCGTTTTTCTGACAAATTCCATTCCCATGAACGCCAAGCAGTACGCTGCTTATATGTACCATGATTTGCTGGAAGAATTGGGTTTTAAATCTCCTTGTCCTGATTTAAGTATCAATGTCCCTAAGAATGATATTGAATGGGCACAAAGAGAACAAGTGAGGTTATCTGTTAATGAAACCGGATATGTCTTAATTGATGGAGGCTCTTGTCCACAAAGCAGTCAAAAATTCCAGAGCCGAAATTATCCATTGGAAAACTGGTTACAAATTATTCAAGATTTGAATATGAAGCAACCAGATATGCCAATATTAGCAGTTTCAACTTCAGAAAACCCTGAGTTTTCTCTTAACTTGAAACAAGCTTTACCTGAGCTTAAGCTCATTTATCCAGACAATATTGGTAAATTAGCAGCTACTATTGCTGGGGCAAACTTAATGCTTTGTACGCACAATTCATCAATGTATTTGAGTGTCGCAGTGCAAACATACACTATTGCCTTATTTGGCTCTACTAAACCTGAAGAAGTTTTACCCCAAAGCGATAAAATTATTGCTATCGAGTCTCCGAGTGGAAAAATCGCTGATATTTCACCTAAAACAGTTTTGGAAAAAATCTTTGCATAAACAAGCTTCTTGAGGAAAACGCTAATAAAACCGGAGATACACTGATCGATAGCCTTTAATTTCAAATTATTTGCATTACTTGCTGATGATTTTGTACTCTCCACACAAGCGTTTTTTGAAAATTTACAACCTCTATTTCCTGTTTATTAAAGGAACTTGCTGGGAATAATTTTTTGCCCAGCAAGTTATGTTTTTTTGTGATATAAACTACAGACACTCTCAGGTATTTTATTATACCATAAGTGTTTATTCTTTTCTAATAAGGAAAGAAAGGCTAAAAAACCCTAATTTACATATGCTGTCGTCATAGATATTTATTATTTTTGTATGGAGGAAGATTATGAAGCCCAATAAGCCAATTTAGTACTTGATAGCTTCGGAAAAAAGCTACTTTCAAGACTATTAATTTCGCTAAAAATGCTTATTTTATTTTATACAGATTGTTAGTGAAGGGTCTAACACCTCTGTACAAAATAGGTCAGTATATGTAATGCTAAGGGTCTCATCCAATCATTACTCTAGTTAATGTTTGTTCGTGTTGTAGCAAAAAGGTCTATCAATTTACTTTGTTAGCTTTTCTTCTGCTGTGAGGAAAGTAAAAAGGTTAACTGCTAGATTTGTATATGTAGACCTTAAAAGCTTTCGAGTAGTGATTTTAAAAACATTGATTTTTTTCAAGCAGCCTGTTAGTTTTGAGTTTTTTTGGGAACAATATATTCGCAAGCAAAAAACAGCTTGAGTAGTGGGTAGATATTCAAGCTTAAATGTTGTTTACTTAGAGTTAGCTATGTACAGCTATCTAGGTAGAAAAACTAAAGGTGAAAATACTATGAGTGAAAAATATCTTCACAGAGAAGCTGCTATTCGAATAGTTAGAAATTTGTTCTCACTAGTTCTTTGTGAATTTAGTAGGGGCATATTTACACGATCTATAACTCAGTTGCAAATGGAGACAACTATGTACATTTCTTGAGAGCTAAATTATTTTTTTAGTAATCAGTATTACTTAATTAATTTGAATTTCTTACATATTTGTATGGAGAGTAAACAATAAAAAGTATAAGGTAATATAGATCACCTTAAACTATTTCAAAAGGGTGATGCGAGGCGAACACAAGCCATCTAAATTAGTAACATCTCTAAAGATGAATTAACGTCTAAAGATAAATAAAAATCACACAAAAGAAGTTAAGGTCACAAAATTAGTTGACAAGCTCGAGTGATTTAAGTTCCGATTATTGTGAATAATCTTGATGCAGCAAGACAAAGTAATTTCCTAGTTTGGTATAAATTGGTATAAATTAGTCTATCTACATAAAGCCGATTTTAAATAGCTTATTGCTGTGTCCTAAATGTCATAAAACTAATTATTTAGATTTCCTTCTTGCTGTAAAAAAGTGCATCGATCATTTATCTAGCTCGCGATTAAAAGGGAAAGCAAATGGCGATTCGATTACATAGCTTTATTAGTACCGGCAAACGTTATTTCCAGGTAGAAACTCAGCCATATCACATTACTGGATTATTCACCAAAATATCTCATGCTTATGATATTGGTGCTGAACTAGCCAGTACTAACACTTGGTACTATGAGTGTGAGGAAGAAGGTACAGTGAGTTTTTACCAGGCCGGCCATAATAATTCAGATGATTCTGGTATTTGGACTTACCTAGTTTATGATTGTCCAGAAGGACAGGAAGAAATATTTCGCGATTCTCACATCGATACAAGTACAACTTCTTTAGATAAATTGTTATCAGGGCAAGATTTGTTAATTGTGCCCACCGACCTCAAGGAATATATCCAGTATCAGCTGACTGATAGCCAGTATTTAGATATCCAACTACCTTTTGCTTGGTATAGCGATGGGAGAAGAGAAATTGCTCACCTCCTACGCGATGAAGCTATAGCTTTAAGAGACTCAAGTATTTTTACTCAAGGTGCCGGAAAAGAATACACTAGAGCAGCTATTGACCTGTTCATTCAAGCAGCAGAAAAAATCTTGGAGGAAGGTGGTTCCCTTGAAGAATTTGAAATGATACAACATGAAGTCTTGAAGCAAATAAAAGTTAAGGATGTAGCAAATGTTATAGTTGAATACAACGACTATCGTATCTGGCACTCCACACTACCGAGTAAATCCAAGGCAATTGAATACGCTTTTAACACAGCACTGCTTTATATCAGTCAAATCAAATAAATACTATTAGTACAAAAAAAACTAAAATTGTTTTTTGCTACAGGTGCGTAATTATTGAATTACGTACCTGTAATGCTTTATGTTTTTAGCATTTCAAACAAGGCGTCATCTAGATCGTAGCCTAACAACTGCGCCATTGATTTCAAACGAGATGAGCTTGGTATGTCATATTTCTGTAACCAATCACTCAAAACAAAGATTTTTTGCATTAAGAAGATTTCTAACGCTTCAGGATTATACTGAATACCTTCTTTTGAACTAAATTGGTGGGGAACCAGCATAGCTGTATAACGAACAAATTCTCCAGATTTCCAGTCAAGAAACCAAGGTAGACAAGGGTAGCAAGCATCAAGACGGACAAACCAAAGGCGAATCTCCGGTACCTCCGATATTTCTCTTGGGTCACCTGGTTCCAAAGGATATTCAATCGTAAAACTTAACTGTTGCTCTAAAGATTGTATTGCTTCTTTCGCAAGTACTTCATCCCTGTCTTGCTTTAAGGTGAGATCGACGATCTTTTTTACTGGTGAAAGATCTAAGGAGTTAATGGATTGAGAGTTGATTACAATATTTGTCATTGAGTCAAGTCTAAAAATATTATTTGGAGTAGCCTTGACATCTCATACTAAGCTAATATGCCTTCCCAGTCACATCAGGTTAATAACAACAACTTTATAATGTATATATAGTTACTTAATATATGAGTGCTTGTAAGTCCCTAGACTTCTGTAGAAACTTGAAAAACTTGTGAAACTAGCTGTAAAAATTCTTTTTCTTCGGTGGAAACTTCCGAATCTGAAACAGTTAAATTCATACATATCTGTAAAACTTGTTTCTTCAGTTCTACTGTTTTGACTCTGTCACTAATATCTTCCAAAAAACAACGAATTTTCTCTGGACTCTCTAAAGCTTTTCTCACTTTCGCGATCGCAATACCGAGGTAATATTCTACGGACATGGGTGACTTCCAGTCAAGGGTTTCAATATACCTCCTAATCGCTTCCTCTTCTTCTATTTTTAAGGTTTTATCAGCATACATCGTCATTATCAGTAGTTCAACTATCGCTTCTTTTTGAGTTTGCTCTGACTTATCTGTTGATAAAGAACCAAACAGCAAGTGGATTTTATCTTTCATAAACTACTAAAAATGTGTAAACAATTTTACTTGATTGCAGGTACAAGTATAAGTATAAGCATTGAAATATAAAAGATAAATAAAATACAAATTGATGGTATTTTTTTGTTTTTTTTATAATTTTGAACTGATTATATATGCACTCAATTAGACAAATTTATGTATATTTTTTTGTCTATCAAAAGATAATTAATAGATTGCTAGTAGAATAAATATGTGGAAAATAAATTGCTTTTTTCTTTTAAAAGTAGATATTCAAAAATGTTTTTTATAAATAAAAATTATTTTTATACGATTAATAATATTTAGATAAATAGTACAAATATAAAATAGGATACAAGATTTTTATCTGTTTGATTTTTCTCTTGTAATTATCTTGAATCATATTTTTCAAGTTTGGATTGTGGAGAGAATTAGGATTTATTAATTCATGATAGGACTACCAAAATTTCTAGATTTCTAATTTTGATTTCTAATTTGAATGTAGTGGTTGATTTTAAAATCGTGCTACTTAAAAACAAAATATGAGTTGTGTGCTGATTTATCTTTAGAATCTGCATATCAACTTGTTTAAGTTTGTTTTTGTCCTAGAGTAATTAACTCAGGACTTACACAATTGTCACAATACACCGGTGGTGCGTGACACTCAAAACCTTATTAATAGGTTCAGATTAACTCGCTTGTGTCA
>NZ_JASJDK010000052.1 GCF_030065675.1 Mastigocoleus sp. MO_188.B34
TTTTGTGCTGAAACCTTACTACCTGAAAATACTATTGTTTGGAGAATACCTAAACTAAAGGCTCCCAAGCAACCTAAATACTTAAATCCTTGTAATTTGATTCTGTAAATCACAATTAATTCTCAAAAGAATGCTTGTAATTGTTAGTTAAATAACTCATAACTCATACCCAAGAGTAATTTATCATACATATAGGTTGTTATGAATCACATACTAATAATTGGTTGCGAATTGAGAATACAAGGAGAAAAATAAGGTACAGTTAAAAAGCTGGAAGTCAGTTTTAAACGATGTTTTACTTCTGAATCCTGTCTTCTGACTCCTCAATTTTGCTGTACCCATAAAACTCAAAATTTACCAAAATTCACAAATCAACTATTAATCTCGCTTTACGTAAAATGAAGTGTAGGGGTGTCTCGCTGCGTGAAATGATATCCGCTGTTCCATCAATTCCAGGTTTAATTAGACATTGTTTGTGACTGTTACCAAAAATATGACTTTCTGGTTTTACTGTGACTTCAAAATAACTAGCAGCAGGATTCGTTGAAGTTTTGTTTTCCCTTTGGGGTATAATCGCATCGGGTGAAATATTAGTGACAACACCTTTGAGGGTTCCATAGTCGGGATATTCGCAACTATTAATCCGTAAATGAACTTTCTGTCCCTTTTCAACTTTTTTTATCTCGGTTGTGGGAACCATTGCTTTAATCTCCAATGGTGCATTTTTGGGTACAATTTGAGCAATAGTTTCACCAGGACGTATTACTTGTCCGGGATTGCGTAAATTGAGCTGAAGAAGAAAACCATCTGTGGTAGCGTAAATGGTATTGTCCTGAATTTGATTTTCAAGTTGCAGCAGTTCTTTTTGATATTGTTGCAATTGATTTTGGATTTCTGCTTTTCTTTGAGTTAAAGCATGTTTTTCTTTTTGTAATCGAGCAAGTGTTGTTTCTCCTTTTGCTTTTTCTTGGTCGATTCGTTGTTTTGCAATAGTAACTGTTGCATTACTGGGATTTACAGCTGCTTTAGCTTTTTGAATTTGTGTTTTAGCTATATCTATGACTTTTTTTTGTGTCTCAACTGCTGATAAAGCTTGTTGAACTGCAAGTTTTTTTTGGTCCACTTGTCGTTCCGAAATAGCACCGTCTGTTAAAAGTTCTCGATACCTTTGATAATCTGTTTTTGCAAATTCTAAATCGCGATAAAATTTTTGTAATTCAGCTTTTGATTTTTGTAAATTTGCTCGAGCTGCTAACAATTCACTTTCTGTTATTGCTTTTCGTTCTTGATATTCTTTTTGATTGCGTTCCAAATCAGCTTCAGCAGAACCAACGGTTTGTTCGATTACTCTGGATTCAGATAAAATCTGAGTCTCTAAAGTTAGAATTTGATTATTTATCTGACTGATTTGTAGATCGTATTGTCGAATATTACCAATTAATTGACTTTTCTTGATTTTCAACTCTTCATCATCTAAATAGGCGATGACATCACCTTTTTGAACCTGTTGATTTCCCTTAACTTGAATACTTGTAACAGTTCCTTCAGTGGCTGATTGTACCACTTTGCTTTCACCAACAGGGCGAACATTGGCAGGGGCTCGAACAGTAACATTATATTCAGCCCAAGATGCTAAAGTAATAGCAGCTGCAACACTTCCGAGTAAAGTAATTCCCGCAAATGAAGTCCAACGACTTACAGGAGGAAGAAATTCTTCACTTCTAATAGGAGGAAGAAATTTTTGTTTCTGTTTGTAAAGCATGGGTGTCAGTTATCAAAAGTCAAAAATATTTGCTGCAAAATCTCTCATCCGTTATCAGCGATCGGTTTCCGTTGCAAAATCTCTATCTGTTCTTAACTATCCCCGAGCAAAAGTGGTTAAAAATTCTGTATGTTCGCCAAATTTGGAACGTAAATCTTGTAGAGAACCTTGAATTTTTAATTTACCTCGGTCTAACATTACAATCCAGTCAGCACGACAAATTACTTGGGGACGATGACTAATCAAAATAGTCGTTTTTCCTTGTCGATAACGTAATAATCTATCTAAAACATGAGCTTCACTTACAGTGTCCAAGCCAGAAGTTGATTCATCTAAAATTAGTACTGGTGGATCGTTAGCGATCGCTCTTGCTATTGCTAATCTTTGACGCTGTCCACCGGAAATGTTACTACCAAATTCACCTAATACTGTTTGATATTTGTCTGGTAACCTACTGATAAATTCATCCGCTTCAGCTATTTGACAAGCTTTAACAATTTGCTCAAAACTCAAATGAGGTTGACCTAAACGAAAGTTTTCAACAATTGAACGACTCCAAAAATGAGCATCCTGCGGTACCAACACTACTTGGTGTCGCAAACAATCTAAGGACAAATCATCTAGATTATAAAGTCCAACGCGGATATTACCAGATTGGATTGCATACAATCCCGACAAAACTTTTGCTAAAGTACTTTTACCACAACCAGATTTACCAATCAAAGCAATAACCTGACCTCCAGGTATAGTTAGGGAAAAATCTTCTAACAAATCTAAACGTCCTGGATAGTGGAAGTTAACATCTGTACAAACTATATCTGCGTTGTTGGGAATAGCAGCAAAGGGTTTTTTATCATTACCTTTAGTTTCAGGGGTAGCATCTATAACTTCTGTGAGGCGTTGAGTTGCAGTTTTTGCGCGGGTAAATTCGTCAACAAAGCTGATAACAGTTGCAATTAACCCAAAAAAATTACCGTTCATCGAGTTAAAAGCCAAAAGTTGTCCAATACTGAATTTTTCAGCAGGATCGATTACTAAATTTCCACCAAACCAAAGTAAAGCAACACTACCAATTGCTGAGACTAATTTGGAAAAACTACCATTAAAAATACCGATTTGCATAGTGCGGAAAGTTAGGTTTCCCAAACTTCCAAAACGAGTTTGAAATTCATCCCAAAATTGAGGAGCAGCAGTAGTACTTTTGAGCGTGAGAGCGCCTTTAAATGTTTCTACTAATACTCCTTGGGTTTCTGCTTCTGTGACTAATAATTCCCGAGTTTTGCGCTGTAATGTTGGTTGAAAGACAATGGTTGATACTGTCATAAATATAGCAACAAATATTGCCACTACTGTTAACTTCCAGCTATAGAAGACCATAAAACCAAAAGAAATGACAGCAATAAAAAACTGACTGGGAAGACTAACAACAACTTGAGAAACTAATTGATTAATTTGACGAATATCTCTGAGACGACTGGTAATTTCTCCACTACGTCTCGACTCATAATAAGTTAAGGGTAAATTTAGTATTTGTCGCCCAAATTCTAATACTAAACCTAATTCCAAACGTTGGGCAAAATGGGCAATTAAATTTGATTGTACTAAAGAAAGACCGCTAGAAACTACATTCATTACAACTACTGCGATCGCAACAGTAGTTAGCAGTTTTGTATCTCCCCTAACTAAAACATCATCTGTAAGAATTTGCAGTAAAAAAGGAGAAGCTAAAGATAAAAGACCCAAAACTAAATTGATGGGTAAAGCTTGAGCCAAAATTCCTCGATAGGTCCAAACTCTTTTCAAGAAACGCCAAAAACCACCTGTGTTATCATCTGCTTGTGGTAAAAAATTGATGGGATCTGGTTCTAGTAATAACATCAACCAGTCAGTCCAACCCCGAGCTAAATCTGTTTTAGAAAGATAACGAATACCAACTGCAGGGTCTGCAACTATACATTTTTTGCCTTTCCTACCATATAATACAACCCAATGATTGCCCTTCCAATGGATAATAGCCGGTAAAGGTGCTTCACCCATTCTATTTAAAATCTCGGCGGAAGTTTTCACCGGACGAGCAGTAAAACCAAGAGTTTCTGCACCACGTTTAAGCCCTAATAAGGTAGTTCCCAGTTGTCCCGTTCCTATAATTTCTCGAGTATGATTAAGAGTTAAACAGCGTCCATAATATTTTGCGATCGCAGCAAGACAAGCAGCACCACAGTCTTCTTCGCTATGTTGGGCTACGTGTGTGTATTTCATAGTTGGAAGATTACGTCAATTTCTAATTCACAAATCAGCAGTTAGCCCAAGTTATTGAATTATTGCTATTTTGTAATTTCGCTTTATAACTTTACTAACTGCTGAGATAATATTTAGAGCCAAATTCGGATCTATTTCACAAAAACTGGAAAAGTTAATTTTGTTAGATCTGTATATATAGCTCTGGAATTAATTCCTTGAAAGTTTCTTTGATTTGTTCTGATATATCAATTGGTTCGTACCCCGGTAATATAACAGGTTGAGTTGTTATGGGTTGAAGAAGCATCCTCTTTATATTTTCCGGTATGGATAATCCACCACTGACACTAGTACAATCAAGATTATCTAGTTCGGTGAAAAGTATATTTTCATTCATTTGTGTATCACTTACTCCTAGGTTTGGGTTAATTCTCAAGCACAAAAATGGCTAGTATTTGATTATCTTTTACTCAACTATGGAGATTAGATAATTTCATTTTTTGTAATTATCTATCCAACTCCAGTAAGACCATTAACTAATGACTGAATTACATTTAGTCCATCAAAAGAAGATGAACCATTACTAAATGCTGTAGTAATTGCATTATTAAAAAAAGGAAAAGAATTTTGGTAAACACTTTGCATCAAAGCAGGATCGAAACCCGCAATTGGAATATTTGAATATAAATAGTCGTAGTAGGGGGTAAAATTAAATGGTTCAAAAACATTATTGTTCATACCACCACTAACAACAGTTGCATCTTCAAGATTAATTTCAGTGAATAGAGAGTTTTTGTTATTCTCAATCATGATTTTCTCCTTATTAGTTACAGCTTTGAGTTATCCGCAAAAATATTCGATATATCTTTTGCAGTTGATTAACTCTTGCTTTAATTAACAAGATATAGAAACTAAACAGATAAATCACGACCGCTAAACGCTAATCAAATTACCAATAGTGGATAGTGGGTTGACATAAAAATGTTATTGCGATTTCCGAAAACTACACAAAGCAAAAACATTGGTGATATTTACTAACCACCAATGTCATAAATAACGAAATATGAATAGCTAATGCTAATATATGAACGGATATCAGGACTTAGACAGCAATCCTGAATCATTTGTGACAATCAATATTGTAGAGACGCACCACGGCGCGTCTTAATAAAGTTAATTTATTTGCAAATCAAATTGGATTGCGATCAAAATCTTGTACATTTAAATTTATGTTGATTATCAAATATAAATGCTCGCTCCCAAGCAAACTGAATTTCATCTTTAGTAAGTCCAGGATTACCAAACAAAAAGCCAGTACCTAAAATAAATAAATATCTTTCAATATCAAAACTAATTTGATTTGTCCCTCCACTAGCGGTAATTAGTTCGTCCACGTTTATTTCCGTAAATAAGGAATTTTGTTGTTTCATCAGTTCTATTTTGAGAAGTAAGATGATATATTTAACAGGTAAGATATTTTCATTAATGCTTTCAAAATATAAATCTAAATACTGAAATATATCAGAATATTCCAGTATTTAGAAGAAGGCATGCCTAATGAAATATCATGACCTCATCAGAACTCTTAATGCTTGCTATATTAATCTCTTCCCGATATTAGATTACCTATTTTATTTTTTCAATTTCTCTAGAAATTTACATCTATTTTCATCGGTACTCTTGATATCGGAAGAGAGTAAAGGTGCAAAATTACTTGCTTTTAAAATAAAGAAGAAGCAGGTACATTAACACCAGTGTTAGCAACAGCAGGAATTATTTCGACTGCTACAATAGAGTTTTCCCAAGCAAATTGAGTTTCATCTGCAGTTAATCCAGGGTTTCCAAACTGTAAACCAGCACCCAAACTAAACAAATAGGAATCAAGATTGAAGTTAACAACAGCTGTACCACCACTAACAGTGGAAGACTCTTGAGTTGTAACATCAGCAAACAGATTTTGCTTTTTTGTAGTAGACATGATTTTTTGTCCTTTAATTACTAGTGTTTCTTTACAACGAGTTGTTACTTTTTATTTGCGTTGCAACCCCTTGCTTGATTAATAAATTAGCGGTAATCGCATCGAAAAATCATTAACATTTCAAGTCAAAAAAATTACTTTAATGTGAATTATCAATTGTTTAATCTAGAAACTGAGATTACTGAAAAGTACATAATTTAGATGTATTATTTGTTCGATATATTGAAATAGGAATTGCCCTAATAGTAGTCCTTTGCATTAATTTTGATGGGTTGTCCTAGACGCGACAGAGGCTGACAACGCCGCAGCCTTTGTCGCATCTCTACAGGTTTTTTGACAAATCAAGCCTTCAAAATTATTGTTGAGATCCCCCAATCCCCTTAAAAAAAGGAGAATTCAGAGGGAGCCAAGATATAATAGGTAAATAATATAACTTTAAAAATATTCTAAGAGTGCACTGAAATATACCCAAAAGAAGTAGTATATTTTTGCTTATAAATATCGTATTTCGTTAATGAAATATTTAAATACATAAACTATATAAAATAAGCAATCCTCAGACTTTGCAGTAAAATTTCTAGGGATGCAACCGTCATAAGAATTCCCCAAAACCAGTGAGGTAAAAATAGGTTTTCGGCAATTCTAGCAGTATCGGAAAATCCCCCAGGTATCTTATAAGTAAATAAATAACCAAAATTTTTAAAGGTGCTTATACAAGCTTGAACGCCAATAAATTGAGTTGCAAACTTCTGCACCTCAAGAGGAGTTTTCAGCGCAATTACCAAAATTAAGAAACCCAAGAGGGGAATGACTAAAATCCCAAAACTAGTTCGTACCCAAACGATGGCTGAAAAAATTAAAAATAAGCCAAGAATCACTAAAAGATTGTGGGATATCTGCAAATTACGGGAAGCTATAATCAATCCCCCACCAATAAGAGGTGGAAACATCGAACCTGCAGCATAAAATAAAGCATTACCAACTCGTCCCAAGAAAAAATTACCACTACATCGGGCTAATCCACTACCATTCTTTTCTATTTCTAACCTTTCAAAATCTCCTCCCAAAATTATTCCCATCAATCCATGTCCCATCTCATGGAACCAAGTTGCTAGGATTGTGAAAGGATAAATCAGGATTTTACCTCCTGGAACTTGCCACAAAAATACGGTAGTGATCGCAATCGTAATTAATAAAAATAATTCTGGGCTAGCATCAGGACTAAGGCTACCAGTTCCTAGCTGGCGAGCTAAATCATTCCACGATTGGCTCATAAATAATATTCCTAAACATACTGGAGCTATTGTGATTGACCAATAGTTTTTAACTACAGGACTAATAAAAGTTGTCCGTAAAAAGACTGGTAGGATTTATTTATAAAAATCAGCACTTACGCACGGAAGACCTAATTAGAGTCATTGTGAGATAAGATTAGCGCTTACTGATTGCACGCCTCTGAGGCGTTAGCATAGCCAAAAGCTTTGCCGTCGCCACGGGCTCTGTTTCGCAATAAATAGCAATCCCAAACCATTGGGAATAAGTCCCGAAGGGACTCGCAATACCTGTCCGGTACGCAATAACTAGAGCCTGCGGCGACGGCATATCCGCAAGGTGACGTTAGTCAGATCCTGCGGCGTCGGCGTTAAACCTTACGGTATGGCTGCGCTTACGCCGTAAGGCGCGTCTTTGCCTCTAGCCTCTAGCTGCGCTACCTGCGGTAAGCCTGACGGCATCGCTGCGCTAACGTCGTCAGACGCGTGCAATCGGTTACGCAATAACTATGTTACGCAATAACTACGTTACGCTGCGCTAGGCGCTAAACACTAAGGTAACGAGTGCATAAGTCCTAAAAATATCGCACACCTGGTTATTTTATGCTGTATTTGTAGTTTTAGATGGAGCAGTCGTATATAAAATTTATTTCCATATCACCTTACAAACCGCAATACAAGCTTTAATTGTTACTAATAGGTAACAGGACTTACGCAATTGTCACAATACACCGGTGGTGCGTGACACTCAAAACCTTATTAATACGTTCAGGTTAACTCGCTTGTGTCACGCACCCTACAAGAAAAATGTGCTGGTTGCGTAAGTCCTAAGGTAATTTTCATTTTCACGTGGATGAGATAATAACTCCTTCAACTGTTAATTTGAACTGTTAATTTGAAAAAGGTGTTTTAATTTCAGGAACCTCATTCCCAAAGTCAGTGGGAGCTAATGGTTCTATATCGGGATTTAAACCACCCACTTGATTAGTACGTTGAACCCACAGAGAAGCACCCAAGCGGAGAAAAATCATTGCTACGCGATCATTTGCTAAACGAGGTAGGAGCGATCGCCAACTTGCTAAAGTCTTTAATATTGTGTCTGCAGGATTCTCAATGGGAAAACTACCTAATGTTGGTCGATCATCTTGCCAGTCAGGTCGTACTATTCCTAAAGGGATCAACTCGGAAGATAAGGATTGAACTAAATTGATTAATTGAAGAAAACGTTTTGTTTGCGGATGTTCGGGATTTTCTCGCAACCATCGAACATAATTTGGGTTTGACTCAAGATCGGCAATAGTTCGTTTGAGAGAGTGGTAAAGTGCTTCCTGGGAATCTTGGACGCAGGAGTTTAATGGACCAACAAAAGTTGTTCCCGTACCATCTCCTACTCGATAACGTGCTGCCATTGTATCCAATTCATGGATAATACGATCCAAAGGCGAAAATTTGCACCCGTCGAAGTCATAATCTTCCGTTAAAGGGCTGAACTTTACCAATATATCTGAAATTGGTCGATAGCCTAAAAATCCCCATTGACGATCGCCCATGTAGCGAATCCAAGAATTATTCCCAGCAATAATAGCAGTATTGTTATGGGCATAAATCTGCCGATATTCAATATCAAAGCATAATTCCTGGCTTAAGGGTTCCCGGATGACTTTTGCAATTCCATAAGCAAAATGACCGAAGTAAATTCCCAATGGCGTAAATTCTGGATTTTTACCGCCAATACCACCAAAAACGTGCATTAAAAGAGCGCGATCACCTTCTTCCCATTGATTTATCGCTTCGATTTCTAGATCGAGCTTTTGCTCGAGAAAATCTGGAGTGGAAGATACTTTGGGGTAAAGCAGAACCGTTGAGATTTGACCTTTATCATCACCTACATCTCGCCAATACTCATGATTGATATAGTCTAAGGTTGCTTTTTCACCAAAAATTACTTGATCTAAGGAAAGTGAAAGTAAACGATAGGGAGCTATGGCTTGAACGACAAAGGTACCATCAATGTTTTTCGCCCCATAAATATACCAACCTTGTTCATTGATCGCAGAGTTTTCAATTTGAACGTTGCTGGAAGGGAAAACACCTTCACGATCTGCAATTACAGAAGGAATATAAACGATTTCGTCAGCACCATCAAACCTCCTTGAGGTACGGTTATAGTGGCACACCTTAAATAGATCGTTGCCCAAATGTTGAATAATACTTACCAAGCCATAAAAGCGACCGGAAATTTGAATTGGATCGCGATCAATTTTAATTACAAAGCTCCCATCGTTATTTTCGATCGCCAGAGGTTCTGGTAACTTGACAATTACATCATCTTTAGGTCTAGCACCTGCCAAAGATTCTAAAGGATCTACATGATGCCAATGGTTAATTCTATCTGGGTGAATATTTCCTTGCTTTTTACTAGCTGTAACTTGTTCTATGAAGTGAACATTTTGGGTAACCCTTTGTACGTAAGCCTGGACTTCTGGGTGTTCGCTCCAACGTAAAATAACAGTCTGTCCCAGAAGATGTTGGTAATCTGCATTGGTATGATAAACTTCAAAAAATACACCTTTTGTAACTTGACGTTGTTCTTGAGTTGGTAGTATCAGACGTCCCATCCAAGTTCCAATGGATTGATAAAGTGTTGAGTCAACCCATTGATTTACAGGGTAGTAATTATAATTGCTAAAAATACCTTGCTGATACAGTTCGTAATTACTGGGTTTTAGCTTTTCTGGATTAAACCCTGTTAAAGTCCAATCCTTAAGTAAAATTCCAATGATCATATCCAATGTCTGACTTAGATTCGTCCGACCATCAGGCAAAAATTCTTGTTCGGAAAAAGGACCATCTACACCGTTATGACCTACGGGACCTAAAGGAATAAAGCTGAACTTACCGCGACGTTTAGCACGATTCCATTCAGATAAAAAGAAAACTGACCAACGCCCAGGAAACATAATGGAACCGACTTTCTCCACGTGATCCTGCTTCCCTACTAAATGGTAAAGGTGCTCGATTTCCATGGCTCCAGTATTACCACTAATTACTCCAGCTAAGGAAATAACTTCTATTGGTGCACCTGTTAGTCTTTTGAGAGGTGATACTACTCCCATAGACATTTGCCCCCCACCACTAAATCCAATCAGAGTGATAGGGGTACCACTACCAATTTCATAACCATTCTCTAGTAAACTTGTGTATAATACTTTTGCTAGTCCTTGATTTTGAATTTGTCCGTAGCGCGAATCTGCAGAGACAGCGACAGCAACAATATTACGAATATTAATAATAAAAGCAATTGGATTATTGGGATTTTTTAAAGCAATGGAATTAATTATACGCCACAAAAATCCTAAAGCCCCTTCTTTTAAAGCTTTATTTCTTGCCGAATAGGGTATAATCCCTTTCACTACTAGCACATTTGGTGGAAGACCAACAGCTAATCGATCTAGGAAAATTTTTACACTTGGTAAATACTTGTAAGAACCTTGATTAATTCCATCCAAATAAACCACATAACGAGCAATTTGAGTTTGAGGAGAAACAGGTTTGACTGAAGTTCCTACCCTTATGACTTCATTACCGTACCATCCAGCCCACCAACCCAACGCTTCCAGAGGAGTTAGAAGTATAGAAACAAATAGAGCTATCGCACTAATAAATGCTAATTGAACCAAGAGTTTGATTCCTTGGGTAACTGCACCAAACCAAACAGCCAACCAATTCTGAGTTATTAGCGATATTAAAATCAGAAAAATACAAACGGTAAATGCGATGACTCTGAAATTGATGAAACGTTCGATCTGAAATTTTTTGATCTGAGATTTTTGAACTGTCTCCTGTATCCTTTTTTTTGTGGATTTGGCGTTAGGAGGCGATTTTCTCCCACTCTCTACAGGAATATCCAAACCTGTCCGATTCCTGTCTATTTCTGTTCCAGCGACCTTATTTGATAACCACCGACCACAAGCTACAATCGGACGACCAATAGTACGCTGCAAAATCTGAAAAAGTAACCATCCCAACCCCGCACAGATAAAAGACTCCCAAACACCCAACCCAGTCAAAACACCCAAGCCCGTTACCATTCCCAGCAAACTCCACACCGACAGCACTACGAAGATGGGTATACCTAAATAGGGTAGTCCTCCCAAAAAACCAAATATCTGCGGTGCATAACTCAAACTCAATACCCGAGCTATACTACCAAAACCAGCATTACTTTTAAAAACAATAGTGCTGGTTAACCAAGTACTAAAAGCCCAAAATTCAAAGGCAAAAGCAAATATAATGGCTGCAACCAAAAGACTTAAAAAAAAGCGAAATGGTTTGACTCGATTAAGAAAGAGAACCACACACTGACCAATCGCTTGTGATAAACCTGCCATTAACACAAGCGTTAATGCTACCTTTGATGCATCAGGTAAAATATTAATCCACCTAAACACTTCAGGGTTGAGGGAGAGTGCGCCAGATACCAAATACCAAAATCGATCCACAGCAGTTTCCATAATTTTTTATTGCTCAAAGATATCTTGCCTAGGTCGGATCGGCAATAAAGTTAGGTCTGTAATGAAAGCCAGAATAGTACAAGTCTAAAATTAAAAATTTCCAATTCTAAAATATTAGTATTTCCTATTGGCAGATCTGCCAATTCACAAACAAGATTTACAACTAATTGTAAGTCTCTACTTAAATATTTATTTTTTACTTATGAGGTCTTAACATCATTTTAGAATCGACTTATTGACCATTAAGCAAACAGTATACGCGACACAATTTGTATATTTTAGTACTTATACTCTGATGTATAAATAAAAAAACTCTTAAGATTTCCATTGTTTGTTTCATACTAATAATATTATTATTTTAAGCCTTCCTGCATCAAATAGACTTTACGTATTTGTGCCAAAATTACTTCTTTACCAGTAAAACCATTGATAGATAAATATACCCTATATTGTAAACTTTTGTAATGTCATTATCTTCTTAATTATTAAATTTAAAAAACAAAAATTAATAGTTGTTTTCAGAGAGCTAAGTCTTAATCTAAAAGGTTTGTGGCAACTGTATTATGAGAAAAATCTGACTCCATCAGGGATGGAAGATAGGTTTCTGAATTGAGGTCAATCTATTAAATAACGATGGCAAAAAACTGAATAAATATATATAAAGATAGATGCCAAAATTACGGCAAATAAGGTGTATATTGTTTATTAATTTAGTTTTATTTTCCCCTCAAATTCTTAAAATAGAATGAACGATAAGTTTTAGCCAATCAATCTTAAAGAATAATTTTGATTTCTGCTTTTTCAAAGGTATAACTGCTACTTTTAGAATATTTATACCTTAGTTGTGATTGTGTTGCAATGACTACTGAACAACATGAAAGTATTGAAAAAGTATCTGAATCCGTTGACAATGTCGATACTTCAAAATTTGTCGGCAAAGTCAATGTTTCACAATTTAAAAAAAATATTACCGGTCAATCCAAGTGGTTGTTGTTGTTAGGTGCTATTTTTATATTTGCCGGTGGAATAACACTTTGGCGCTCTGTTTCTAGTTTTCAAAAACCTTCAGAGGAAATCAAAAATAATCTCAACCAAGGAAGACTTACAGTAAGAACTGTGCCTGTAAAAGTTGGATCCATACAGGCTTGGGTGTATGGTGATGCAACTGTGAATGCCATAACCAAAAAACATCTTACCTTCCAGGCTGAAGGAACTATTGATTACATCAAAAAAGTTAAAGGACGAGATTTACGGGAAGGTGATCGAGTTAAAAAAGGACAACTATTAGCTCGAGTAGATCGCCGAAAACACGATGCAAACATAACTGTAGCAGCCGCAGGACATATTGAGGCTAAAAATCAGGTGCGCGATGCAGTTGCGAGTTTAAAACAAGCTGAAGAATCTTTAGCGCAAGCCAAAGCCGAATTGCAAAAAGCAATTACAGATAAGAATTTTGCCCAAGTAGATCTGAAAAGATATCAAGAACTTGTAGCAGAAGGAGCAGTAGAAAAGCGAGAATTGGATCTTAAAGAAACAAACTATAAAAATGCTCAAGCCGGAGAAATTACAGCAGAAGCTGGGGTACGTTCTGCAGAAGCTCAGCTAGCAGCTGCTAAAACCCGTGTCGATACCGCTGAAGCAGGAGTGAAATCAGCTAATGCTAAACTTACCCAAAGTAATGTACAAAGCGAAGACACTGAGATTGTCGCCCCCTTTGATGGAATAATTTCCCGTCTCAATATCCGTGAAGGAGATTATTGGACGCCACAAAGAGTTAATGCAGGGGCTGAATACCAAAGTATCATCGAAAGATTACCAATTATTGTCATCGATCCCAATCGTTTTGAGGTCAACGTTGAGTTACCGGCTTTTCAGGGAGCAAGAGTAAAACGAAGACAGCGAGCATTTATAATTCTTGATCGCGATCGCTCCAAAGCAAATTCAGGACGCATTACGGGAGAAGACTTAATGAAGTTAGCCAGCGCCCAAGGGACTGTTTTTTCCGTCAGCCCTTCAGTATCTCCAGGGGAGCGTTCGGTTCGCGTCACCATCCGCATCAATCAAGGTATTGCTAATATCCAAGACGGAGAACAAGTTTCTGCTTGGATTGCAACAGAGGAGAAAAGTCGTGCAACGATTGCACCTTTTAATGCTTTTGTTTTCCGTGATCGCAAGCCTTATGGTTTTGTAGTTAATGAAGAAAAAGGAACTGTCGAACAAAGAGAGATTAAAGCCGGGATTGAAGGATTGGCAAAACAAGAAATTCTTGAAGGAGTAAAACCAGGAGAAAAGTTAGTTACGGATGGGAAAAACCGCTTGGTAAATGGCGCACCTGTAGAAATCATTCCCTAAAATTTATCCCCTAAAATTTATTCCCTAAAATCTACAAGGCTAATGAACAGCTATAAAACTTGTTTGCAAATTTTAAGCTCATCCCAAACCAAGAATTCAAGTTACTAATTCAAATTATAAATTTAAGCTTTAAATCCAAATTGTAAGCAAGAATCAAAAATTTGAATTACAGACTTACTTGAATTACGTATTTAAGTTACAAATTCCTGTTATTTGCTTAACGCCAATATTCCCCATGAGTCAAATACTAGATCCTCCAGAAAAACATCCACCAAGGGAGGGATACGAGAATCCCGAACAAGTTAAAACATCACCTTTTACTAAATTCTTTTTTCTTCAGACAGTATTTGCCATTCTGCTATCTGTGTTATTGGTAGTAGGAGGTTTAATGGGTGCAACTTCGATGGTAAAAGAAGGTGACCCCGATATTAATTTTGCGATCGCAAATATTGAAACAACTTGGGGTGGAGCCGATCCCGAAACAATTGAGAATCAAGTTACAGACAAAATTGAGAAAGAATTAAAATCACTCAAGGGTTTAAAAGATTTAAGTAGCGCTTCCTTCAATGGTTCTTCTATTATTCAGATTGAATTTGTCGCCGAAGCACCCATAGCTGAATCAATTGCTTTGGTTAGGGCTGAGGTAGATGAAGCAAAACCAGAAATTGCCAGTGAAGCAGAAGAACCCAAAGTAGAGCAAATATCTAGTCAAGATGTTCCCGTTCTCACACTTGGCTTATACGGAGATATTGACCTCCCAGTACTAAGTAAAGCTGCTGAAGAAATAGAAGATATTTTAGAAACTGTTCCCAATGTCCGCAAAGTAGATTTAAGTGGTAACCGTGAAGAAGTAATTCATGTTCAGCTTATTCCTTCCCGAATGGTTGCAATGGGAATATCAGCAACTCAGGTTAGAGATGCAATTCAGAAGGGGAACCGAGATTTACCTTGGGATCAAATAGAAAGTGACGAAATTGGTTCTCAGTTACGTTATTATGGCAGATTTCGCAGTCTGGAGGATTTACGAAATTTACCAGTAGCCCGTTTAGGCAATAATACCCAAGGAGGACAAGGGCGAGAAGGACGAGTAGTAAGCTTACAGGAAGTTGCGCAAGTAAGACGAGATTTAGAAAGAGAAAAAAATCGAGCTTTCTTGAGTTCTCAACAAGGAGATTTCCAAACCTTTGTTAACGTCGATGTAGTTAAAGTACCTGGTTCTGACACTATTCAGGTTATTAATGATTCTTTAGCAGCGATCGAGTCTGTAAAACAAAATCCTGGTATATGGCCCCATGGAATGGAATATCGGGTGATTAATACCGATGCCAATGAAATTAACAATGACCTATTAGAGGTATTTAATAATGCTTGGCAAGGGGTTTTAGGGGTTTTTATCGTCCTCTTATTTGCCTTAACTTGGCGAGAAGCAATTATCGCAGGTTTATCTATTCCCCTGACTTTTTTGGGGGCTTTAGCTGTCTTATTTCTTTTCGGTTTCACCCTTAACAAAATGGTGCAAGTCGGGATGATTTTGTCGTTAGGGCTACTTGTGGATGTATTTATCCTAATGATGGAAGGGATGCATGACGGTATCTTTGTTGAGGGTTTGAGCTTTAACAAAGCAGCTTTAAAAACAGTTAAAACCTATGCAGTTCCTGCTTTATCTGGGCAGTTAACTACCATTTTGGCATTAGCTCCCTTGATGGCTATTAGCGGAATCATGGGTAAATTTATCCGCTTAATTCCTATCAGTGCTATTGTTTGCTTGGTACTCAGTTATATAATCGCTTTATTAGTAGATATTCCCCTGTCTCGTTATCTATTAGGGAACATACAAGGTAAAGGTCAAAAAAGTAAAGTTGATCGTTTAACTGAAACAGTTTCTGAAAAATTTCGCAAATGGAGTTTAGCAACCACAATTCGTAATAAAACTACCGCTAGGATTTGTGCTTCCGTTGCATTAGCTTTATTTATTACTTCAACTATTTTGGTAGGTACGATTCCTGGTACTCTTTTCCCAGAAAGTGATGGACGTAAACTAAGTATTAATATTGAATTACCCCCAAGAACAACTCTAGATAGTTCTCAACAAGTAGCTAATGATGTTGGTGAACTATTGAAAAATAAAAGCTATTTAGAAAGCGTAATTAAATTAGTTGGTCAGCGTAGTAGTTTAGTTCAAGAAAGTGGGATTAAACCCAATAATGGTAATTATTTGATAGGTTTTTCAGCAGTTTTCACTCCCAAAGAAAACAGAGCAAAACCTTCCTTTGAATATGCGAATGAACTGAGAACGGAATTGAATACCACCCTGCGCAAGTACCCAGGAGCTTCTTTAGTAGTTAGCGGTCAATCCACAGGAGAGGGAGGTGACCCAATCGAAATAGAATTAACGGGTACTGATATGGACGAACTACGTCGTATTTCCGGAGAGGTACAATTAGCTCTCAGACAAATACCTGGAGCGATTGATGTCCGAGATGACTTAGGAGTACTACGACCAGACATTAAATTGCGTCCCCGTCGAGAAGCCATAAACTTTTACGGTTTATCTGATGACGATTTAGCTTCACAAGGACGTTACCTGATGACCGATAATGATATTGGTGATTTTCCCATTGGTGGTGGAGAAGAAGATTTAGAAATACGCCTTAGTACTATGTGGTCTTCCCGTGAGGGAGCAGTTGGTGGTCCAACCCGTCGCGATGAATTACTAAGCATTCCTATCCTTACATCCAATGGAACAACCATTGCTGGAACTCAGGTATTAGAAATAGAATTTGGTAACGCACCTTTATCCATAACCCATAAAGACGGACAGCGTACTGTTACTGTATTAGCAAAAAATAAAGGTCGCACGGTCGGAGAAATTGTTGCTGATTTAGAACCCAAACTACAGGAAATGAAACGTAAATGGGTTCAAGGTTATGACTATAAATTTGGCGGAGAACTAGAAACTCAGGGAGAAACCTTTACATCAGCAGGACAGATGGCAATTGTAGCCCTATTTCTCATCTTCTCTGTATTGGTAATTCAATTTAGTTCTTTTACCCAACCATTTATTATCATGTTGGCAATTCCTTTTGCCCTCATTGGTACTTTTTCAGGCTTTTTCCTTTTACGAATCCCCATTTCCTTCCCTGCGGTAATCGGTATGATTGCTTTAACTGGAATTGTGGTTAATGATGCGATCGTGATGATTGAAACCATGAACTCCCACAGGGAAAAAGGTATGTTGGTAAGGGATGCAGCAGCTAGAGGTGCAGCAGATAGATTAAGACCAATTTTAACTACCAGTATTACTACTATTGTGGGTGTCATTCCTCTGGGATTAGGCGATCCCATTTGGTTTCCCCTAGCTAGCGCTATCGGTTTTGGTTTAGTTGCTTCTACCCTAATTGCTTTGCTAGTAATTCCTTGTTTATATCTGTTACTGACCCCAAATAATTCGACAGCAAATCTTGAATCTTAAAATATAACTATATCAAAAACCTTAAATAAGGAACTTTTCTGGATTTGACGATTTATTTTTGAAGTGAGAGACGTGCTACGGTACGTCTTTACATATTTTTGTAAGAAAATTATAACGCTCTTCCATCACTCTGGTGAAGTAAAAGTCTCAGACAGTTTTTTAACCTCAACTCAAACATGGAGCAGGTTTGGGACTTTATTTTCTGGCGTTGCATAAATGAGGGATGAATTTTTAAATTTTATACCAAGAGTATAGCCCAATACAGTTCAGTTAAGACTTTTTTTTAAACAAATAACACTGTAGAGACGCGACAGAGCCTGCGGCGTCGGCGTTAGCCTCTGTCGCGTCTCTACAAAAGAAATTTAGGCTTATCTGAACCGTATTGGAGTATAGCCCCCTAAATCCCCCAATTCTGGGGGACTTTGAGAGATATTCCCCCCAAATTTGGGGGGCTAGGGGGGCAAAATCATCCCCTAATTAAGCAACGCCTATTTTCTAACACTATGAGTAAAATCATCACTTTTGGCTAAAATCTCTGACGCTATACTTTTTAGTTTTTTGTACTATTTTTCTACTTTTTATTGAGTTGTGACAGTTGAGGGTGTGGTATGTGCTGACTGAAAAGTCAGGCATAATATGGGTTTAACGCAGCCTACTCAACTGGATTGTATCTGGTAGTTGAATCACAAATTTAAGACCTTTTTGGGTAAGCTTTACCTATAGGGGCTTCCAGCCCTTAATTTGTGTACGTTAATAAATTTTTAGCACCTGGAATGATGCTTTTTCGTTCAAAGCAAATCAACGCTGCTTCAGATATAAAACATAAAAAATAGAAAATTATATTTCACTGTAACTCAACCTGAATAAACGTTTTAAATGTTGTTTAAATCTGTCAACTTACGATTGTTCCATATTGGCATAATGACCCTATAAATGTTTGACTTGTTCATACTTTCTCGTAATATGTATTTGAATTCATTATATTCACTAAAGATTGATGTTGTGTAACAATGAGTGTTGGTTATTTTTGACAACCTACATTGGTATGCTGCAAAGCATTTTGACCAGTATTTGTTGGATTATCAAAAAAATTCAAACAACAATCAAAGTTCTTGAATATAATGGTCGTATCAGAGAAAAAATGCCCAGCCTTAAGCTACAAAATAAGTTGTAGTGAGTGTCCTAAGGTAAAAAATGAGTGGCACATAGACAGGATTTTGCAGGATTTTGCAAAAGTTAAAGCCAGGCAGGATTTTGACAATGGAAAAATAAGAGATAAAGTTGACAAAAGAGAGCTTTCTCCCAAACAAGTATGTTGGCTTTATTTATTGCTTTTGGGCTTCAGCGTCGAAAAAATTCAAGATAAGCTTAACAGGCAAAAACTTACGGCTGATTTATCAAAAACTTTATTTAAATATGCCTACATAATCACAGAGAAAAAAATTAACCATTGGGCACTATTTAGACTTTATCTTGAAGAGTATGGTTATAGAAAAACAACTTCTATTGAAGAAGAAACATTAGAAATTAATATTTGCATTAAAATTCCGAAGAACAGTTCCAATAAATACATTGAAGAAATAGTTAGTAAAATTAATCAAATCACCGGGAATGGGATGATGACACTAATAGAAAGTTACCAACAAGGAGAAATAGACGATGAGCAATAATCATATTAATGACAATCAAGATAAGAATACTGTAATAGTCCTCAAAGGTAATTACCAGCAATTTAATCGGCTTCAATCTCTATACCAATCAGGCGAACTAGAAAAACATCTGGATATTCCTATATTAGGATTACAGGGATTTTCTCCACGTAACGATATTAATTCTGATTCCATTGCATCAAAGAAAAACCCAACTCCTAAAACTTCATTCCCATTAAATCATCAAGGGTTGAAAAAAGTACTCAATTTGAGGCAATGGTTTTACAATAACTTTGATTCGGATTGGCAATTATTTCAAGTTGTTGCACCAACTGCTTATAGATCCACGAGTGATGAAATATTTAATGAAGCTGTTACTCGAGCAAAACAAGTTAAGTTGGATAATGTAGTAACTATAGTACTTGTAATTACTCTATCTCCACCAAATGAAGATGACGAAGTTGATATTATAATCAAAATTTGCCCATGCGAGTCGTATAAATACTTGCCATCGGGGCTAAAAATTACGGTGCTTGATGAATTAGATGATGTTTTTGAAGAGTTACAAGCAAACGAAGAAGACCCTTGGCTCGGACTGCGATTTACTGCTAGTGAAGGTCAATTTAGCATCAATTTGACTTTAGAGGAGGTAACAGTAAAAGAAAAATTTGAGATTTAAATAAATCTTCTGATGAAATCGATGTCTCGACTTTGTACTGCTAACCGTTCAGGGGGAGTATCGGTTTGATTAAAAATCCTAAAAACCTTACTATACAAGCTTTTTAGGTAATGATATCATCGCTCAACTATGCCTAAAGTGATTAAAAGACGATTTACAAAGCGGTATAGAGTTTTTGGCTATTAAGAATAACCAATAAAAAATCTAATTCAGGCTAGTTTTAATAGTGATTTCATTAGATTTCTTTGATGTCGGGTATTTTTTCGTACCCCCCACGGTTACTTGTACTGCAACTTCTTTAAATATAAATTCATATCCAGATTCAGCAACGCCAAAAATCCCACCCTTTCAATGAGTGGGAGTATTAATTAAAATATAAAATTCAAGATTATTATTTAGAAATTTTTAATCCCAACTACCAACTCTCGATTTTGAGGGTTACGTTTTAGAAGGCAAATTAGTATTACAAAAATTGTTTTCTTGACTTTCTTGACTATTGCTTTGATTTTCTTGATTATTTATTCTTGCTTTCCATATTATTGATTTGAAATTATCTTCTGTCATTTTTAATGAGGCGGTGTTGGGATTAATGAGACCAATACTTGTTGAATCACCACCTAAAAGCTGAAATTTGGAAGGGATTTCATATTTGTAAATACCTTTAGGTATAAATTTGATAACTCTTTGATTACTTGCGTTTATATCTAATACTGTTTGTTGTTCTTCTTTAATTGCAACCCCTTGGCTATTACAAACTTGCCTCAACTTAAAATTAGTGGAACTTCCTTTATCAGATGTAAATTTCCATTCTATTAAAGTCAAGTTTTCAAATAATTTTTCACTTACCTGTCCCCAATTACCACCCAATTCTGTATTTTCAATTTTAAGTGTTTTGTTAACTTTTTGACTCCTTGTTAGACGCGATAAATCAACAGAAATTAACCCTGCGGGGCGAATTTGTGGATTTTTATTTCCTTCAACCGCCAAACCACCAGCAGATAAAGTAAATATTGATGCTTGTAAACTAGGTCCAAGAAAAAGAGAAGTTTTTTCATCCAATCCAGCACCAAATAAAATTCCAGCAGATGTATTTCCAAAGTTAGCTATTTTGCTATTAACTCCTATCAAAGGCGAAATTTCTCCTCCCTCAAAATCAATAATACCTCCACTTACAATACTTGTATTTTTAGTACCTCCAAGTAAACCTTTACTTATTACTTCCCCTAATTTTCCCGACCCACCAAAGAATGTTAAAAATCCCTCTAATTCATTAGGAGCATTATTAGTTTTTAATTTATCAATTAAACCTTCTGTGGTTTTATCAAGGTCAACTTTCTTTGGAAACTTGAAAACAAAGTCACGTGCATTATCGGATAAACCAATAAGTTTATCACTTTGTTTAAAGCTAATTCCAGCTTCTAATTTTAATTGTATTTTCTTTTCAGAAGAAGTATCCGAAATAGAAATTTCAAATGGATCGACTACAGCTTTAACACCAAAGCGATAAAATGCAATTTCTGGTTTTTGCTGACTTACAAACTTGTAGACACTAATATTCCAATTTATTTTTTTATCAGATATACGTATAAATTCTGATTTTGGTATTTCTAATGAATAAGATATACCATTACTTTCTAACAAAGTAACAAGTACATTTCTATCTCGGATCAATCCTAGATAATCTACCGGTCCAAGTGATGAAGTTTTTAATAAATTTATAACTTCCTGATTTTTTAAATCCCAAAAACTACTACTTGTACTTAATGTTTCTAAGTTTGGTGATTCTAAAGCTTCTTCTAATGTCCTCCGTTGTTCTTCAGAAATTTTTGTTATCCATTTATTGTTCTCTAAATCCTCATTGCGAATTGTTATTTTTACAGGTTTATAGCCATATTTTCTTGCCGCTTTAACTATATTTTTATCTACAGGTAAAGGTTCCCACTCCAATTTAATTCTTGTTCGTGCACTATTGTTAATATACTGAATAATACCATCAATAAATCCAATTCTAATCGCTCGTGCAGTTTTTGCTTCATTTGATTGGTTCGTCTTTCCATTATTACCTTGATTTGCAGTTACAGGTATCATTGATAATTGTGCAACTACAAGTGAGAAACAAAATGTTGAGGTGATAATTCTACGTAATAACATAAATAAATTTCTTGATTATTTGCTCAATTACTAAAAAGAGATAAATCTACTCAATTGGGAAATACTTGGAATATTGATAACTGGGCAAATTGTAGATATTATTGCCATAAATTTACCCAGCTTAGTAAAAAACTAGTAATTTTTACTTGTGTTTAGATTATCTCTTTATTGCTTTTCAGCTAAATAAGATGTGCCGGAAATACAAGAGCCTTAGTATTGCCATTAGTCATATTATCTTCTGTAATAATTAACATACCCAATAACTTATTTGAGCTAGTTAATACTACTGGCGCTCCATGTACGTTATTTGTTAACTTCCGATTAAACTTCACCAAATAAGCTTGAACTCTCCATTCTGGTCTCAAATATGGATATTCGTCTATTATTTTTTCTACACTTCCTGATATATTGAATCGATTCATGCTTAAACCAACACTATCACCTTCCCGAACCTCTAAAGGTCTAGCAGCTAATCGACTTGGTATCAATACTTGTGCATCTTTTTTTAATTTAATAAATACAACTGGTTTAAAATTACTTAATTCCCAAGGTGACTCAAAACTCTTGATAGTACCCATTTCTGCATCAGCTGTATTGTTAACAGGAGCATTTATTAAATTTATCAATTTATCAACTGGAGTGAAACGAACTGAAGTATTAAAACCTGATTCATAAATACAGATATCAATTGGAGCTACTAATAAACCGTTTTTTATTCCATATATTTGACGTTCAGGACTTTTTTCAATACCTTTAAATTGAGAACGGTAAATTCCCATAAAAACCTCTGTTTTTATTTTGATTACAATTTTGCAATTGGGCTTAATAAGCCTGTCATTCGGCTGTGATTTAATGCTAGCTATCTTAGACCTAAGTCGTAGTACAACCTAGGTTGGTTTTTCAGCACAACATAGATTGGTTTAGATTGCTATTTACCCAACATTGCATCTGCTTAAAGTTCTCCTTCATTCATGCGGAGAATTAGTAAGAGGTAGCAAATATAAAACTACTAAAATCGAAATAAATTAGTTTATACGGTGTTATTAATTCTTTCCGTTTCAGTCATGACTAGCGTGAGTAAAATCTTGCCAAGTCTTAGGTGCTTCAGCAGAATTTTGGTAAATTACTGGTAACCAACTGGCATAAAAAAAATCATTTTCCATACCTTGTAGCTTTTCTCGTGCCTCCCTCATGGCAAGATACAAAGATTTACCACCAGAAAAAGCTTGGAGAAAGTTTTTTAAAAACTCCTGTGCCACTACATCCGGTACAGGCTCCCGCATAAAAACAACCTGGGGAATAGGTAAATCTGCCAATTGTTGTGCCAATCCAAAACCGTCACAGGAATTGAAAATTGCTAAATGTAAGCCGCATTCAATAGCTTTTCTCAGAGCATTCCTCAATTCTTCCAAAGTTAGCTGCTCTGTTGCATTAAGGTTAATCACGCCTGCACTACCATCGACTGTGCTTTCACTATGACCAGAAAAACAAAGTATATCCCAACCTTCTTCATTCCACAGGTGCTGATTTAATTCCTCACGTTTTGGTTCTACCAAAAACTCTGTCTCGGCATTGGGTAAGTTTTCCAACACTCTCCTGTCTTCTTCCACATCAATTCCTTCACTATTACCCATAATTGCCAAAATTCTGATCTTATTTCTATGAAGTATGGCTTTAGTAGTACTTACTCCAAATTGCGAACTCCAAGCTACTTCTGAAGAGCGATAGCTATCAAAAAAATTCCATAAATGCCAGGGTAAACGTTGCAGTTCAATATTTTCTGTTTGAATAATAATTCGTATGGGATCGGATTCGTTAAGTTTTTCCCGCAGTATATCAGCTATCTTGCGAAATCCTTCGGAGCTAAGCCAAGTATTGAGGTGTCTTTGCAAATCTTGACTTACTTGATGTAGTTGCCTAGGAGAAATATCGGTCAAATTATCTTTTGGACGCTTCAGTTGTCGATTAGCAGAACTCTGATAGGCATAAATTTTTTTCCACTGTTGATAAAGCCGAATAATTTCTGTTTCTGGAGGCAAGCTTCCTTGGCAGGAGGCAAGTAACTTTACATCTTCTAACCAAATTTGAGCCATCACGGAAGGAAAACCTTTCTCCTCATCACGTGCCCCCAAAATAAGAAAAACTGACTTATTCTGCTGTTTGTTTGCAGAGGAAATTATTGGTGATGAATGAGGACTTATGGCAGTGCCAATCATCTTTTCTAGCCTACTAATTTGATTATCTTTTTCAGCTAGGAGTAATAGCAAATGGTCTGTTGGTAAAGACTTAAGCTGATTATAATTACCAAAGTATTCTCTATTCAGTTCGGAGTTACTTGTAGTTTCTGAGGTTTCTACTCTAAGCAAAAACTTATCTTTATTATTTCCTCGTAACTCCATTGCCACAATTTGCAGGTCTGCTTCTGGATGATTTTCTACTAACTGTCTGTAGGCAATAGCAATAGCACGAGGGTTAACTCCTTGGTTGTGGTAGAGGTCTAGGGTTTTGAGAATAGGAGTGATAAAATCAGAAAATTCACCATCTTTAAATGTTTCTTCCCAATTGTCGGGTTTACGCCGGGGGTTGGGATCATCAAATGTTGTCTCTCGCATAAAGATATATCCGCATCTAACCCCATGTAACTTGGTATGACTAGTAATACCCCAATCTTCAATAGTTGCGGCTGTAAGGTTAGCACCCGTCAAATCTGTTCCATATAGTTGCGTTTGTACCAATTTAGCTCTAGATAAATCAGCGTCTTGCAAATTAGCTTCACTGAGGTTTGTACCTACAAAGCTAAAATCTGCTAGGTTAACTCCAGCCAAATACACTCCTCTTAAGTCAAGGCGGTTCAAATTTTTTTGTTGTGTTTTTCTTTTAACTACCAATCGCCGTACATTAGGGTAGGAGAGATAAGTTCCTCCAACTTTAGCTAAATACACTTTTTTGGCATTATAAAAGCAAGTGCGAATCAAAATCGCTTCATCCAAGTTACTGTTCTTGAGTATTGCTCCGGTAAAATTTGCATCAGTTAGGTAGGCATATCGAAAACTAGTACCACCTATCGCAGCAAAAGTAATAGCAATTCGATTCAAGGATATATATTTATGATTTCCAGCTAAAGCTTGCAAACCCATATATGTAGCTAGTGGGGTGATAGCTACAGTCATAGCAACAGCAACATTTACAGCCATAGTTTTCGCCAAAATTACAGCCGGGGTAATAGTAAAAATTACAACCATTACTAAAATTACAGCAACAGCAACTACCCCAGCTACTGTTAAAGCACTAGCCACAACACCCGCAGAAATCACCAAGCCAACTATTACCCCTACTCCAGCCATAACACCATACCAAACTTCAGATGCGGTACCAGATTGAGCTACGGCTATAGATACAGCAAATACCCCAGCGACAACAGCAAAAGCAATAGATGTTTCTAAACCTTTACAAATAGTAATAATTGGGAAGAAAATCCACAGTATTCCAATCATCACAACCGGAACAATGCTGTATCTTTCTATAACTTCATAAGTGATTAATAATTTAGTAGAGATGCTAGCAAGTGCCAAAGTAATTCCAGAAAAAGCTGCTACAAGCATTAACACCATTACCAAGGCAATTTTTACAAAATTCGGAAGTCCTGCTTGTGCACCATCGAAGTTTGCTCCCCTCAAGTTTGCTTTTGTAAAATTGGTACCACGAATATCTGCATTGCTAAAATCTGCTCCTGAAAGATCTTGACCTCTGAGATTTACACGACGAAAATCTCTTTCTCCTGCTGCATATCTCCTCAGTACCTCACTGGCTTTCATTTATTTATATTTGTGCTATGGAGAGAATTCCATGTCAGCTAAAATTTAAGTAATATATATTACTTTTAAAAAAAGTAACTATAATAACTAAATATACATATTATGTGTGTTTCAATCAAATATAAAATACTCAATCATTCGTAAAATCAAGTAATAGATAACACTACATACAGCACTTTGCAAGCAGATGAGGTACATTCTCCTTGTTCCCTGTTCTCTGTTTTCCTGTTCCACGTTCCCTACATTATTAAAGATACGTGTACCTCATTTAAATGAAATCAGCTGTATCCCTCTTCTGTCACTTTCCAAATTTTACTAATTTTAGAAAACTTTACTGGTTTCTTAAGAGCTATAAATGGTAAGGGTTTTGAAATTCAAAATTAAAGAATTAAGCAAATTTCATACATTTTCTATATGGCCAGATTTAATACTAGTAAATAAGCTCGCAATCGCTATGTGTAAAAGAATTTCGAGCTTATAAAAAAGCAAAAGTTTTCGGAGGGTAACAAAAGAGGGGTATGTCATTTATATCTAGAACCCCGCGACATAAATAACCCTGTTAACAAGTTTAATTTACCCCTTTTCCTCATTACAGGGCACTTTTCCTGGATGTTTTGTGTCAAAGATGTATATTTCTTGAGATAAATCAAAATTTTAATGACTAAGTGTAAAGAGAGGAAAGCGTACTTTACAGCAGTTATTCTTATCGTTAAAAATTTAACTGCTCCTGAGTACTGATTTGTCAATAGATAATGTACATTGATTATCTGAATCCTCACACTTTTAGGAAAAACCCTGAAGATGCCAATTATGCAACAATATGATGTTGTAATTATCGGAGCCGGACACAATGGACTAGTTTGTGCTGCCTATCTCTTAAAAGCTGGTTATAGTGTATTGTTATTAGAAAAACGTTCTGTTCCCGGTGGTGCAGCAACAACAGAAGAATGTTTACCCAAAGAAGCTCCAGGGTTTAAATTTAATTTGTGCGCCATAGATCACGAATTTATTCATCTCGCTCCAGTTGTTCAAGAATTAGAATTAGAAAAATATGGTTTGAGATATCTTGAGTGCGATCCAGTAGTTTTTTGTCCCCATCCAGATGGGAAATATTTTTTAGGTTATAAATCGGTTGAAAAAACTTGCGCGCACATTGCCACTTATAATAATCGCGACGCACAAAAATATGCCGAATACACAGATTATTGGTTGCGGGTAATCAATGCAATGGCTCCCATGTTTAATGCTCCGCCAAAATCTATCGTTGATATTGCTGGGAATTTTGATTTTACAAACCTGAAAGATTTATTTTCTGTAATTGGTTCTCCTGCGAAGGGTATGGACTTTGTACGAAATATGCTAACTAGTGCCGAAGATATCCTTAATGAATGGTTTGACTCGGAATTTCTGAAAGCACCTTTAGCAAGACTCGCATCAGAAATGGGTGTACCACCTTCTCAAAAAAATCTTGGTATTGGGGCGATGATGATGGCTATGCGCCATAATCCAGGGATGGCTAGACCTCTTGGTGGTACCGGCGCATTGGTAAAAGCTTTGGTTAACTTAGTTAAAGATTATGGTGGTGTTATTCTTACCGACCGACAAGTAGAAAAAGTTTTGATTGAAAATAACCAAGCTGTAGGAGTAAGAGTTTCTGACGGTCAAGAGTATCGCGCTAAACGAGGAGTTATTTCTAATATTGATGCTCAAAGGTTATTCCTACAAACCATAGAGAAGAACCATATTGATGCTGTAGCTCCTAACCTGTATGAAAGACTAGAACGCCGTATTGTCAATAATAACGAAACTATTCTCAAAATAGATTTAGCTTTAGATAAGCCTCTAAATTTCGTACACCATTCACACCAAGACGACTATCTAATTGGTTCTATTTTAATTGCTGATTCGGTAGCCCATGTAGAACAAGCACATAGCAAATGCATGATGGGAGAAATTCCTGATTCTGACCCTTCTATGTACGTAGTTATGCCCAGTGCTCTCGACCCAACTTTAGCACCCAAAGGCAAGCATACCTTATGGATAGAATTCTTTGCTCCCTATCAAATTAAAGATGCAGCAGATAAAGGCTTAAAAGGTACTGGTTGGACCGATGAATTGAAGCACAAAGTTGCAGATCGGGTAATAGACAAGTTAACAGATTATTCTCCCAACTTGAAAGATTCAATTATTGCTCGTCGTGTAGAAAGTCCTGCTGAATTAGGTGAAAGACTAGGTGCATATAAGGGTAATTATTACCACATTGATATGACACTAGATCAAATGGTATTTTTTCGTCCACTTCCAGAAATAGCAAATTACAAAACTCCTATTGAAAAACTTTATCTTACAGGTGCCGGAACTCATCCAGGTGGTTCAATTTCTGGAATGCCAGGACGTAATTGTGCCCGAATATTTTTACAAAGTCAGCAACCAATGACTCAAGCACTTAGAAATGCAAGAGAAAGCATTTTATCTGCAGTAGGATCCGTATTGCGTATTAACTAAGTCAGACTGGGACGCGATAAATCGCGTCTCTAAATTCTGAGAATATGTGAGTAAGTAAATAACTCGATTGCTAGGAGCACTCACTCTTCTGGAATTGTCTATCATTTGCCACAAATACTCTATTGGCTAAACATTATAAGTTAATTATTAGCCCTAATTTTATTCGTACAATAATTTAATAGAATTTTACCCTACTGCATATAAAATAGTTTCATTTTATACTATTAATCTTTCCTTAACATACAATCTATTTTTTTATTAAAAAAACTTGTATACTTGTCCAAATACGGTTAGCATTTATGCTTTATATCTGAGTCAGCAACCGCCGACCAAATTCGGAGGCTTATACCTTTAGCTGACTACATTAAGGGTTAGGTTCCTGTGTTTAAACTAAGAACTAAAGTTTCTATCTCGGTATGCGTAGCAAATTTCACTGAGCTAGTGCCCTAAGTGCTATGCAGTTCGAGTTTTAGAAACAGAAAGTTAATTAAATGAGTTGAAAGGGATTAAGTCAGTACCTTTTGGATATGCCGAATTTAAATATTGTCAAAATGAACATCACCCCGTAAGCAATTGCCATAACTGGCAAAAACGCGAAATCTGGATAAGTAATAACCTGTTAGCTTATCGTCTTCAACTTGTGCAGTTTAGCCACCCCGTTCGGCTTTGCCGCATCTAAGGGTAAAGTGTGAGGTTTTAAATGTAATTTCTTATATCAAATTTCAAGCTCCAAATTCTTATGTTCTAATTCTAAAAATGTAAGATGTGCCCAATCTTCAATAATTACTCAAATTCACCAAATTCTAACTAAAACGCTTTCTCAAATAGGATTGCTTCTGTATATCTTCTGGTAATGGTAAATACCACAAATCACATCCACTTTGAAAACTTAACTTTTTACCTGAGGGAAAAATAAAGGTCTGGATGCAGCTAAGGCAAAGCTTAATTCTTCAAAATTATTTTGTTGCCATGTGGGTATTTTATCCAAATCCTTTGAGAGAAATAATAAAATATCAAACTCTAATTTCGTAATTAAATACAGTTGAGAAGAAGCAATTTTATATAAGCAACTTAACAACTGTAAGCAAATAAATACTTTATGCCTACTACAACCACAACTTGGACTCGCCATCATATTCTTTCGCTCGCAGATTTTACCCCTGATGAATATGATATGGTTTTGCAAAATGCTTCTCGTTTTCAAAAAGATGTGTTGTCGCGAGGAACCAAAAAAGTCGCAGTTTTGCAAGGACAAGTAGTAACTAACCTATTCTTTGAACCTTCCACTCGAACTCGTAGTAGTTTTGAACTTGCTGCAAAACGATTATCTGCAGATATCCTCAATTTTTCCACTGCGACTTCTTCCATAACAAAAGGAGAAACAATTTTGGATACAGCCAAAACCTATTTGGCTATGGGGACGAATATTATGGTTATTCGTCACCGTGAAGCAGGAGTACCACATGCGATCGCAGAAGAAATGGATCGCTTGAATGCTAGGGTTAGTGTTTTGAACGCAGGAGATGGTCAACACGAACATCCCTCTCAAGCCCTACTTGATCTCTTTACTATCTGCACCTTGCTCGATTCTGATAATCCACATTTAAGGTTATTAAAAGATAAAAAAATAGCGATCGTTGGTGATATTTTACATTCGCGGGTCGCACGTTCTAATATTTGGAGTTTAGTTACTAGCGGGGCTCAAGTACATTTAGCAGCTCCACCAACTTTACTACCTCAGCTATTTACGAGTTATCCCCAAGAAATATGCAGTAATTTATTTGTTCATTGGGAGTTAGAACCTGCTTTAAAGAATGCAGATTTCGTAATGACATTACGCATACAGAAAGAACGTATGAAGGAGCACTTGTTACCAAGTCTACGGGAATATTACCAACTGTTTGGAATAACTCGTTCCAAGCTACGAATGTGCAAACCAAACGTTAAAGTATTACATCCCGGTCCAGTCAACCGTGGGGTAGAAATTAGCTCCGACTTAATGGACGATCCCGAATTTAGTTTGATTTCCAATCAAGTTACCAGTGGTGTTGCAGTTAGAATGGCTCTACTATATCTCATTGGAACTACTAAATTTATGTAGTTTTCAAGTTTGATAAACTTTTGAGTTTGATAAACTTTTGAGTTTAATAAATTTTTCAATCAAGCATATCTAGGTAGAACTAAATATAGTTTTACCCAGATTGTTAGGGTATACATTCTTGCTTGTTCCCTATTCCCTATGAAGTAATATCAAGATGCCCTAGCTATTGTTTTTACAGCGTAATAAAAACAACTAACTAATAATTAAAAGATTCAATTTATTGAGATATTTATGTTTATTTAGAAGACATCATCAGTAAATATTTTTATGAATTTCCACTGGAAGTAATCACCCCAAAACGATAACCTTTCCCGTAAACGCTATGAATTAATTGAGTCTCACCCCTCACTTCAATTTTCCGTCTTAATAATCTAACCAAAGCTGCTATTACATTACTATTTGGCTTTTCTCCCACTTCCCATAAATGCTCCACAATTTGAGTATGGGTCAATAATTGTCCAGAATTTTCCATAAAGTATCTTAATAACTGACTTTCTTTGGTCGATAACTCAATTACTCTCCCTTGACGATAAGCAACTTGATTGTCAAAATCAAGTTCCAAGTCTGCAACAACGATTCTATTTATCAGAGTAGTATGTGTATCTGTAGTGTGACGACGCAATAAAGCTCTGACTCGCGCTAATAATTCCCTTAATTCAAAAGGTTTCACAAGATAGTCATCCGCACCAGAGTCTAAACCTTCAACGCGATCATCAAGGGTGTCTTTTGCTGTCAAAAATAAAACAGGTGTCGTGTGATTTGTTTGGCGTAATTCTTGACAGATTTTTAATCCAGTTTTCCCTGGTAACATCCAATCTAATATTAACAAGTCATAATGACCTGTTTGAACCAATTGACTACCAGTATTCCCATCATAAGCAGTATCAACATCATAACCCTCACGGGTTAACACGCGACTTAGAGGATCGGTTAGTTCAATTTCATCATCAACAACCAAAATTCGCATTTTTTTGGTGATAAATTCGGACCCCAATTGATGTTAGTTTGAATAATGTCCATTAGTATAGTGCTGTATCAAGTTTAGACCTAATTAGGTAGAGGATCTTAAGCTTTCAAGCAAAGATTCTAAACTAGATCGGAGTACTTAATATTTTCACAAGCTCTTTTCGTCTAAAATCCACAATTATTTTATGCTTACTGTTGCACTACCAAAAGGTGAACTCCTCAAATACAGCATTCGCTTGTTGCAATCTGTCGGGTTAGATTTTAGTGCTTTTCTTGATTCGGGAAATCGTCAATTACAAATTACAGATGCTAATGGAAAAGCTCAAGGTCTTTTAGTGCGAGCGCAAGACGTACCTGTTTACGTAGAATATGGTCAAGCACAGTTAGGTATAGTTGGGTATGATGTGTTGCAGGAGAAAAAACCACAAGTAGCTCAACTATTGGATTTACAGTTCGGTTATTGTCGGATGTCAGTAGCTGTCAAAGCATCTAGTACTTACCGTTCGCCCTTAGATTTGCCTGCTAATGGTAGAGTTGCTTCAAAATATGTTAACTGTGCGCGTGAATATTTCCAAAATTTGGATTTACCAATAGAAATAATTCCTCTTTACGGTTCTGTAGAATTGGGACCAATTACAGGAATGTCGGAAGCAATAGTCGATTTAGTATCTACAGGTAGAACCTTAAAAGAAAATGGTTTAATAGAAATTGCAACATTATACGAGAGTACCGCAAGATTAATTGCAAATCCTTTGGGTTATCGCTTAAACACAGGTAATCTTAACGAACTGATTAGTAAATTACGAGCAGCAATGATGGTATCTGTATAAATAGGGTATTGTAAGTGCACAATTTTTTCCTACAAGTAATATATCTAAAATTCGAGAATGAGAAAAATAAACTACTTGGTAGTGCAGAAATAATCTGGAGATAATTTTCATTTTAAATATCATCCATTACTTGTTCCAGCGCACTTCGGTGCGCTCTTTGCTTTTGAGGAATTCATTGGAAATTCGTTGGTTCACCTTAGTATTTAAATTTTCATAGGAATTACGCAAAATTAACGTAATTGCGTCATTACGTGTGACTAAAGTCACCTTACCGCTAACGGGACTTAGACATTTTTTTGGGTCAAAAAAGCCTCAAAGCTTCATATATCAATGGTTTAACGTCGAATTGGTTGTTTTCTTGATATATCTAGGTTATGGCTAACGCCACGCTCCGCTAAGAGCGATTTTTTAGGCTTTGACGTATATTACTTGCCCTGATTGCCTTTTGCCTTTGAGGCTTTTTCCTCCTTGTTTTTTGTCTAAGTCCCGCTAACAGCTTTGCTGCGTGCTAATGATAGCGACGTATATGTCTGTCCTGCGGACACGCTGTGCTAACGTTGCGTAAGTCCTGTTTCAAAACAAAAAACAATACTAACAGAAACCGACAAAAAAATACTATTTATATTTCACAGATATTTACATTATCGTATTTGAGTAGAAAATACTGTGAATTCAAACATTACGAATTTTATTCCGCATATTCATTCCTGTTGACGATAACTATAAAGGCAATAAGTTATTATGTTTTTGGTAATTTTCTAGATGTATTTGTTTCAAAAAGTAGTATCCTTAAATTATCAATTAGCAAAAATACAGTAAAAGTATGAGAATGTAAATTAATCTTCTATTACAGCATCTATCTTTTGATGTATTTATTGTTATTTACCTGCTCGCTTGTTTTACTTTACCTAAACTTGCTGTTCTATGTCTGGAAAAATCTTATCTTCTTCTCCTGACACTTTGACAACATCTCTTGCGCTTTCATCTCTACACGAACGCCAAGTTATTTTAGAAAAAGAAAATCAATGGCTCCTCAAACAAATTAAAAGAAAACGAACTGAATTAAACAATTATGTTGAACAAATGCGTTCTGTTGCAACAGAAATTTATCATAAATGTACTCCTAGCTTGAAAGAATTAGCCGCTATAGATCGAGAAATCCATACCCTATTCAGTGAAATTTTGAGTAAAAGGAAGCTTGGGAAACAGAGTAAAAAAAATATTCAACAGTTATACCTTAATCTCCAATTTTCGGGAATTATTAGTCCTAACAATAGCAATACTGAAGAGATTGGTTTAGAAGAAATATTTACTGAAGAATACGAGAACATAGGAGAAAATCAAGATTTCTTTACCTCGTCTTCAGATGTTAATAATGATGATGCCCAAGAAAAACAATACCAAGAGCTAGAATCTGCAAATAAAAGTCAAAGGGGAAGCAAAATTCGTCAAATATTTCTGAGATTAGCTGAAATATTTCACCCTGATAAAGTTAAAGAGGACGAAACACAGATGCGTCGTCACACGGAAATCATGAAAGAAATTAATAAGGCTTACCAAGAAGGCGATCTAGCTCGATTATTAGAGATTGAAAAGCAATATCAACAGCTAGAAACTATAGCAAATAGAAGTTCAGATGATTTAACTCGTCGATGTAATAATTTAGAGCAAGAAAATGAATTTCTCAAAAATCAATATGAGGATTTGAAACAAGAACTCAGAACAGTCAAAAATACTCCTGAAGGAGTAGTAGTTGCAGATTATCGAAAAGCAGTAAAAAAAGGAATTAATCCTGTTTCTCAAATGTTAGAAGAAGTTGAATCTGAAATTACGATAATTGCTTCTATACGTGATTTTGTTAAAGATTTCTCAAAAAATAAAATGACTATTAAAGATTTTCTCCAAGGTCCAGAAGTTATGCACCAAATTAGCAGAGGAATGATAGAAGAGATGATAGAGGAAATGTTTATAGAATTTGTTGTTTGATTCTTAACATAATATTTTAATTTGCATTCAAATAAATCTAAAACAATATAGTAATTTGATTTGCGTTTTATGTGGTGCATCATCTAATAACCATGAAAAAGCTTATCCCTAAATAACGCGTTCAGAAATTTAACAGGGATAAGCAAAAAAATTACACAAATAATTAAATCATTATTCAAGAAAGCTCGAGAGCAAAATATATTTTATTTTCTGACAGTTATTTGCAAAATGGTGTTTAGAGCTTACATATTTTAGACCTTACAAAGAAATACCTAAGTTGAAACCAAATATGGCGTGCAAGAACAAAACACCAAGTGCTGCGCTACCCAAATATGCATGAACTGTACGTAAAGATGATTTATTTCCCCCAAATTTAGTCAGAGAAATTATCGCATTGCTTCCTAAAAGTGTGATCGCAACACTACCAGTCCAAAAATGACGACTTTCCAAGATTGGTTGATTTTGCATGACTAAGGATAGTAAACCACCAGTTGAACCCATTAAAATAAATAAAAACATCCAAGGTGCTAGTTTGCGGTGAAGACTTTTACTTTCCACTGCAGCATCAGAATTATCAATTAATCTTCCTCTCCAACCAGAAATTCCTACTGAAGTACCCATTGCGAATACGACAATTCCCATCATCAAAGGATGTCCCCAATGTATTATTGGTTCTGGTATGCCAAAATTACGAAACCATGCGGCAATTGGTTCTAAAGTTGGTTTCAAATACTGAGCTAAATTCATATTTTCCTCTTGATAGTCCCAATAGACCGGCAGATAACAAAAGATAGTAGTAAAAAAGACGTAGCATTTACGTCTCCACAGATAATGAATAATAATGCATTGTGACTACCAAAAGTACAGCATCCAAGTTCAAAAACAAACCAAAATATTTTTTGCTTCCGTACTTCTGAAATATATTATGTACTAGATGAAGCAACAGCATTCTCTAGTAAAGGAAAACCTAGTTTTTCCCTCTGTTCTACATAAAGCTGAGCTATTTTCCTTGCTAAACCTCGAATTCGCCGAATATAACGAGTTCTTTCAGTTACTGAAATAACTCCTCTCGCATCAAGGAGATTGAAAGTATGGGAACACTTCATTACATAATCAAGGCTGGGTAAAACTAGTCCTTTATCTGCAAGTTGCTTTGCTTCTTGCTCATACATATTAAATAGCTTCAACAACATATCAGGATCTGAAGCTTCAAAATTATAAGTACATTGTTCAATTTCTCCTTGAAGATGCACATCTCCGTATGTAATATTATCTGTCCAACTAATTTTGGTCATTGCTTCAACCCCTTGGAGGTACATCGCCAGTCGCTCCAAACCGTAGGTCATCTCAATTGAAACTGGATTACAATCGATCCCCCCACATTGTTGAAAGTAAGTAAACTGGGTGACTTCCATCCCGTCTAACCAAACTTCCCAACCCGTACCCCATGCACCTACAGTTGCATCTTCCCAGTTATCTTCCACGAAACGAATATCATGATCTTCTGGTTTGATGCCTAAAGCCCTGAGAGAATCCAAGTAAATTTCCTGAATATTATTGGGTGAAGGTTTAATCAGTACTTGGTATTGGTAATAGTGTTGAAAGCGATTAGGATTTTCTCCATAACGCCCATCTGTTGGTCTGCGACAAGGTTCTACATAAGCTACAGCCCAAGGTTCAGGTCCCAAAGCCCTTAAAAAAGTGTGGGGGTTTTTTGTACCTGCTCCTTTCTCAATATCATAGGGTTGAGCAATTAAACACCCACGTGCGCCCCAAAAATCATGCAATGTTCCGATTATTGATTGAAAATTCACAGTTATTCTTCCTTATATATAAAGATAAGAGACCTTAAAGATACACCCGAGCAGATTCAAGAATTAAGATGCTTGATATTTTGGGTCAAATTAAATTTATCTTCTGCAAATTTACCTTACACAGTAGACATCTCAATATTTACTGTATATGTCTCCCATAAATTTCACAGGATATTCAAAAAACTGGGATAACGTTGTAGAAATTTCCGGCGCACTAAGAGTGAAGTATGGAATGCTCACTCTTAAAATTAGGACTTGCCCAAATAATATGCCCACATCCAAAT
Organism: Mastigocoleus sp. MO_188.B34; assembly: GCF_030065675.1. Classification (GTDB taxonomy): domain Bacteria; phylum Cyanobacteriota; class Cyanobacteriia; order Cyanobacteriales; family Nostocaceae; genus Mastigocoleus. The sequence continues at coordinate 36,368 of NZ_JASJDK010000052.1, forward strand.
AATATGTAACGCTACAGATCGAGAAATTAGACACCACGAAAATTAGAGCATCAAGCAATCAAGCTACTAGGTGAACCAAAATTAGAAATCATAGAACTGTACCAACAAGCTGCAATCGCACCGAGCGATCGTTTACTCGATTTAAGGTTAGCTTGTTGAAGAAGTGTCCATATATATAGACCTAATATCTAAACGCATTACCTGAGGAACTGAGAAAAAGCAGTACTCCAGGAGTTAAATCAAAAAAAGTAAAAATAATTTTGCGACTAAAAGTATTGCTGTGTAAGGTTTTGAGGAGATAGAGCCGAAAAAATTATCAAAAAAATTGAAAAAGGTGTTGACAGGTTCTGGGAGTATCGGTACTATAAACAAGTGCCTGAGAGAGGGGAGCGCGAGAGCGCAACACTCTGAAGGCTTCGAACCTTGAAAACTTTATAGTTTAGAAGCTAGTATACACCACAA
>NZ_JASJDK010000053.1 GCF_030065675.1 Mastigocoleus sp. MO_188.B34
AATTGATGTATCTTAATCACTCAGTATTAATAGTAAAAGCTTAATTTAGCAATAAAAAGTAAATAAAATAATGTAGCTTTATTGTGCCATTTTTAAGCTTTCCGTGGTTTATACGGTTAGGTGCAAGATCTGAGTATATATATTTTTTGATGTCTTAGTTTGATTCTATGATTACCAATTTACTTTCTAAAATTGAGACATATATAACAGTCATAAATAAGATATAAAACTCAAAACAGCTGAAATTAACCCTCACTGGGAATTAACTTTCACAGACTAAATATAGTTTCTTTTGTCTGATTATATCAATCCTATGTGAAGTTTCACCGAATCAATGATATAGAGACTTACACACAGCACCTGTTGTATTACAATAAATTGTATCTTAATGCAAAAAATATATTAGAGCTTAAAGAGTAAAATACATTTACATTAATTGGAGACATAAATAATATATTTTAAGTCCAATTGAATAGCCAGAATTACTTGATATACTATATTTTTTTAGTTAGATTAAAAACAAGAGATTCAATTAAAAAGAATGATTGAATCACCCAATTAATAACTTACCTGTATTTGGTTTACAGATAGTTTTTGGTAAGTTCAATTAATACCTATAAATCGATTTTTATTCGATTTGTAAAAAACGAATGTATTAGTCCAATAATTGGAAAAGGAAGAATTCATTATGCATAATATTCAAATAAAAAAAATAGAAACACAAGATGAAACTAAAATAGTTAATCTTGATGAGGCTGAAAAAATTACAGGCTCTGGTCTGTTCTCATGGGGTGGTACATTATCAGGATTCCTAGTCGGTGGAGGCGGGGGTACTCTTTATTACCCAGCATCAGAAGGTTTTAAAAAGATAACAACAGGTGAATCTGATTTTAATTTAGTAGATTGGGGATCAACCATATCGGGTAGCGCTGCTGCTGGTGCAACTGCAGGTGCAGGACTTGGTAAATTTGTAGATGGAGCTATTTTTGGCGATCGTCACTAGAAAGAAGTAGTATTAGTTATCAGTAGTTGATTAAGTAATCGTTTTTATCTACTTGCTTAAACCGCTGTAATACTCTATTGTCCGTAAAGGATAGTTATCCAAACAATATTAATATTATGAGTAACTTTCCTTTACGTGCTGTTTTCTTAAACTTTAATATTGAGCAACAGTACTGAGTGAGTATAAACTAAACAGTTGAGTTTTTGATATGAGATTTAGACAGTTCTTTAGTTATGAAAATACAATAATAAGAATTTTGTTATTGATAGCAATAGGTATGAGTATCTCTTCCTCCAATATATCTAGTTTTCAAGATATGATTGTTGAGTTAAGTGCAGCAATATTTGGTAGTCTCGTGGCAGAAATATTCATGCGTTTGATATTTAAACTAATTATCAAATAACAAAAGTAATTATCAAATAACAAAAAATAAGATTGTTAACAATAAATAATTTCCTGGCTCCATAAAAATTTAGGTTGTACACTCTGCCTTTACTCAAACTACATTCTGAGTTTTCACTAGTACTTTAGTAAGTAAATAGACGTAGTCATGATGAATAATTGTACCTAACATAAAACTAATAATAATTTTATTATTTCTCCAAATTATTATGATTTCTGTAAGCTATTAATGATTTTCTGTATAAGTAAACAAACTATCTGAACGGTGAATAAAAGCAATCATCATAAATGATTGCACCTAATGTAAAACTAATAATAATCCTAAAATTTCCTGCAGATTTTTCTGATAATTTCTGCAGATTTTTCATATAACAGAACCTATGCACTAGTTACTAATTTCCAGTAGTTTGGGGTGAACTGCACTACGGTGAATGCTATTTGCAGAAACCCTGAACCGCACCTTGGGGCGTAAGCTGAGCTAGAAGCTTTGCCATTTAAGCTTTATACTAAACTTACATCGCAATTACTATTGTTACGTTTTCCGTGTGTAAGTTACATACTTTTTTGATAGAGTTATTTTTAGATTTGTTTAAGTAATTTTTGATTTTATTTAGAGTTTTACAAGATTAAAAAATAAAAATAATCAAATAATTAATGGTCAAATTAACCTTTGTTTTGTCCTCAAAATTTTTGAGAAGTATTGATTATTTTTTGATGATTAAATTACTATTTAAGTAGATAAGGTAAATAAAGTTATCTTGTCTGATTTAAGACTAATTACATCAACATAAACTAATGCAAAATATTAAATTTTCAGACCTCGATTGCACTCAAATGCAACCTCAAAAATTATCTGATGTAGATCTAGCAGTCCAAAGTCAAATTCAAGGTGGAAATTGGTTTCAATATTTGCCTACTCTTCCTATAGAACCTTCTCCGACCTTTCCTATAGAACCTTCTCCGACCTTCCCTCCTATTTATGATTATTTAGATAATATGAATTTATGGTAGTTATTTGATATCTCAAGTAACTTCTTCACTTACTAAGTTTTGAAATTCTAGATTGAATGAGATATTCCCAATAAATCAAACAGTCTAGAATTTTCTGAATAAATTAATACTTACCGAAAATTTATATTTTATTATCTGCTAATAAATAATTTAGTGAATTTTATTGGCTGATTTAGATAGTTGAAAAAGCTTTTAAAGCAGTTAATCCATTTGCTTTAAAATCATATTTATACATAAAACTGTCAGATAATTTTACATGTTAAATCGGCAATAAAACATTACCCAAATAGCTACCAATTAAACGACCAGCTTCGCCACTCCCAAAACTTATTGCGAGTGTAATACTCGATGAGTCGATAGAACCTACACCATCAAAAATACCAGCCAAAATACTGACTTGGTAACCAAAGTAAAAACCAGCAATTAATCCAAGTGTTGCTCCGATAGCAGAACCAAATGAAACTCCATAATTGGAAGCGTTTATATACCTAAATATTTGCCATACTGAGATTAAGCCTCCATATATTAACAGGTAGCTAAAAATTGCTCTCCTATTCTCATGATTAAGAGATGAGAAAAACAGATGCAATATTGTAAAACTACAAATGGCAAAGAATCCAATACTCAAGACTGAAAGAATATTTATATTTAGGGACATGATTTAGAAATGATAGTTTGTAGATGGTTAGCAAATTTACATATATAAGTATGAGTAAGTCATGATTTCTAATCATGGAAGTAGACAAGCCAACAGCCTTATGTACTTATACCTTAGATAGGTAATAAAATATAACCCAAGAAATTGCCGACTTGGCGACCTAATTCAGCACTCCCAAAACCAATTGCAACTGTAATATTTGATGTTTGTATAGGACTAATACCATCAAAAACACCAACCAAAATACAAATTTGATAACCAAAGTAAAAACCACCCATTAACCCAAGTGCAGATCCGATCACACGACTAATTGAAATCCCATAGTTTGGAGCATTTCTATACTGAAATATATACTTTGCTGAAATTCCACTTCCATATATCGATAGATAAATAAAAATAGATTTCCTAGTCTCATCATTGAGAGATGAGAAAAGCAAATGTAATATTAAGACAATACACGTAGCAAAAAATGTGACGCCAACAATTAAAAGAATCTTTTTATTTAAAGACATATTTAAAGCCTTTTAGTTAATATTTAGTTAGCAGCTTTATATTACATGAAGCTATCTTGCTAATTTTACGTTACACAGGTAATAAGAAATTACCCAAAAATCCACCGATTAGACGACCGATCTCAGCACTTACAAAACTAAGGGCGAATGTAATTGCTGATAGCTCCTTAGGATTGGTATTATCGGGATTTGTATTACCAGTATTTGCAGATTCGGGATTTTTAGCCTCAGGACTTGCACCATCAAAAATACCTGATAAAACACAAATTTGATAACCGAAGTAAAAACCAGCAATGAATCCAATTGTTGCTCCAATAGCACGACCAACTGAAATTCCATAATTTGCAGAATTTCGATTCTTGAATATGTTTTCGACTGAAATTAAACCTCCATATACCAACAGGGAGATAAAAATAGTTTTTATAATAGTGGTGTTACGAAACAAGAAAAATAAATGTGTTGTCTTAACAATACAAAAAGAAAAAAATACAACACTGAATATTAAAAGAATATTTTCGTTTAAAGACATAGTTATGCAACCTCAGTTAGTATTTAATTCAGCAGCTTTATGCATATAATATAAAGCTGCTACACTATTTTTATGTAAATTTATAGCAATTTTTTCCACTAATAAAAGTTAAGATACTGGATCTAGTTTATAATCCCTAACGAAATAATATTTTAAATAAATATTTATTTAGTATTTTTGTTAATATAAGCATATAGAAAAAATAGCTAATTTTGCACTTTTCGATAATAAAAATAAATCAAAGCCAGGTAAATTTATCGTGCACTTTGTGATTTAGTCTAGATTTACACGGAAAGGTGCAATATAAAATATCAAGCTACTTGCTTAAATACTTATAATCCTTTATAGTCCATGAAGGATTGTTATTAAAATAATATTTTAAGTAACTTTCCTTCATGTGCTATTTTCTTAAGCTCTAATATTGAGTAGTAGCACAAAGTAAATCTAAATGAAACAGTTGAGTTTTTTATATGGGATTGAAAGAATTTCTGTTGAGAGTTAAACCATATTACCTTTGTAAAGAAATTACAATTATAAGACTATTTTTTTTTATAATGACAAGTGTGATTTCTTCATTAGGAGAAATATCTAGTTTTCTAGATCTTGTAATTCGTTTGGTTTCTGCAATATTTGCTAATCTTGTTGCTGAAATATGTGTTCGATTGATATTTGAAAATTTTATTAAATAGTAAAAGATAAGGTTGCTAAAAATAAATTATTTTATGGATAAGTAAATAAATTATCTGATCGGGGAATAAAAGCAATCATCATAAATGATTGTACCTAATTTAAAACTAATAATAATTCTAAAATTTACTGCAGATTTTTCTGATAATTTCTGCAGATTTTTCATATAACAGGACTTATGCACTCGTTACTAACTTCCAGTAGTTTGGGATTGCTATTTCCTTGCGGAAACGCAATAACTACGTTACGCTGCGCTAGCTGCTAACCTTGCGTCGCAATGACTGTAATTACGTTATCCATGCGTAAGTCCTAACTCAATGATAAATAAGCCCCCTTAGAGGCTGATAATGAGAGTAGCAAAAACCAGGAATTAGTAAGAATTAAGCAGAAACAAGCGGTTTGGAAGTAGAAACAGGAGCTTGATTATGGTTACTAGAAGAAGAATCACAATTAATTTCAACTTCAAATTTTCCAACTTGTTGTTTAAGCCAATTACTAAACAAATCAGTTAGAATACTTTGACGCAAAGTTTCATCTAATTTGGGTTCAATAACTTCTTCCACTCTAATCAAATGCACTCCTTCAGCAGTAATAATTAGTTTGAGAATTTGAGGAGGATTAGCAGCAAAAACAGCAGCGGAAATTTTTGGTTTTAAATCTTTGCGGTATATTACTCCTTTATATCCTCCTTTTCGGCGTAATTCTGTATCGGTAATATATTGGTAAGCTGCTTCAAAAAAACTAATTTCTTCTTCACTCAAAGCATAAAATAATTCCCTGGCTATATCTACATCATCTAAAACAATTTCATACATCGCAACTCGAGCATAATCTTGTTGAAATTCCAGAAAATAAGGCTCAATTTGATGAGCAAAAAGATGTTGGGCTAACTTAGAAGAAAGAATATTGGCAGAAATTAATTCTTCAAATTCATCCAAAGATATATGATTTCTGTGTAGCCATGACCAGGTATCATCAACACTATGGAGTTGATTCATTAATCGCCAAGTATCTGCTGCTTCCTGAAGTTCATTTGGCTCGATTTTTATATCAGCTTCTTTGGCTGTACGAGTAACAATTTCGCGATGCAAAAACCTTTCAACTGTGGCTGGTATTTGACAAGAAATTCGCACTTGGTTAAAAAGTTCTTGTGGGGAAAGAGTTAAAATTTCTGACACGATCGGTCTCCTTGTTATGAATGTTGGGAATAGAGAACAGGTAATAGGGAACAGAGAATAAAAATTTCAAATAATTTTAGATAGCTACTGCTATTAAATATGAATTAAAACTCCGAATTAAAACTCTAAATTAAAGTTCTAAACCATTCTCATGGAGTTTTTGAAATGGCTCGAGAACAAAATCAATTAAGCGACGCTGTCGAACTATTACCTCTGCTGTAGCGGTTTGACCTGGTCTTAAAGGAATACGTTTATTTTGGACTTGAATATAAGTTTGTTTCAGTTCGATGTCTAAATCATATGCAGCTATTTGACCACTCTGCGTATTTGTCACTTTAGTAGTAGGAGAAATATTAATTAATTTTCCTTCAAATACACCGTAATCTTGGAATGGATAAGCATCAAACTTCAGCTTGACTGACATTCCTTTTTCCAAAGAACCACTTTCTGTGGTGTTCATTTGAGCTTTAAGAATCAGGGGTGATTTTTTCGGAGCAACCTCCGCGATCGCATCTCCTGGATTTACAACTGCTCCAGGTTTAGGAATTGATAATTGAAAAATTGAACCACTAGCTGGTGCTTTAACTATCCTTTGTTCTAACTGATAATTTAAAGCATCTATTTGGTTATAGTTTTCTTTGATTTGAGATTCAAGGGTTTCTATTTTTGTTTCTAATTCTTCTTGCTGTTCTTTGCTTCGAATTAAAGTTATTTTGTTGGAATAAAGTAAACTCTGATAGTTTTCTTCTTGTTCTTCTAGACGAAGTTTAGCTTGTGCAATATTGGAATTAGCTTGCTGGAGTAATCCTTTTCTTTCCTGAGCTAAGTCTTCTTTATCAACTACTTGAATTTCGGCTACTATTCCTTCTTTTTTGGCTTTACTGAAACGCTGTACTTCTTTAATTGCCTCATTATATCTGGTCTGAGCTAAGTTTTTGGCTGTTTGACTATACTCCAGACTTTGTCTAGCTTCATCTATTTGGATTTGTTTTTCTAGCTGTTGAGCTTTGTTTTGTTCTCTCTGACTGTTGACTGCTAGAACTAGTTGATTTTTCAAAACTTTTAACTGAGTTAATTCTTTCTTTTGACCTTCTAGTCTTATTTCAATTTGCTTTAGTTCGCTCTTAACTGGTTCGGATTCAAGTTCTAATAAGGGTTGTTGTTTTTGTACTAATTGACCTTCTTTGACAAAAACTTCGGCGATGGTTCCTGAAACTGGTGAATCTACTGTAAAGACTTTACCTTGAGGTTCTAATCTCCCCCTAGCATTCCCTGTCTCATCGACTTGAGAAAACATCGCCCAAGGTAAAACAACTCCGATAAAAACCATGAGAAAATAAAGTAATCCTCGTGTCCAAATTCGAGGTAAGGTATCAATTATTTCTCGAGTTAGAGAAGACCAGTCATTATTAGAATGTTGAGAAATAGAAGATTTAGAATTAGAAGATTTAGAATTAGAAGATTTAGAATTAGAAGACTTAGATAATTTAGCTTCTGTTAAAGATGAATTATTCCCAGTAATAGAATTATTGGAATAGTTATGTTTAATATCAGCCATTTTGTTCCCCTCCAAGCTAGAATTTAGTCGGTTTACTTCAGCAGTAGATCAAAGAACGAAATCACAAAAACAAATAAACGCAAACAAATAAATACAAGTTAAATAATTGCTAACTAACAACGGCGAGTTGTTTCTGATTGAGGTAAAAGTATTGACCTCGTTTTTCCATTAGCTGTTCGTGGGTACCGCTTTCAACCAAAACACCTTTGTTTAAGACTAAAATTAAATCTGCGTTCCTAATTGTGGAAAGACGATGAGCAATTACCAATGTTGTTCGATCTTTGAGAATTGTATTGAGATTATTTTGAATAATTCTTTCTGACTCAGTATCGAGGTGAGAGGTTGCTTCATCAAGGATTAGCAACCGGGGATTTCCTAGAAGAGCGCGGGCGATCGCTAATCGTTGTTTTTGTCCTCCAGAGAGCATTCCACCCCCTTCACCAATCTGGGTTTCGTAACCCATCGGTAATTCTTTGATAAATTCATGGGCTCCTGCTTGGTTTGATGCTTCTATTACTTCTTCTAAGCTTGCTTCTGGAAAAGCAATACTAATATTTTCGCGAATCGTACCACCAAAAAGAAAGGTATCTTGATCCACCACACCAACTTGCTGTCTCAAGGAGGCTAAGGAAATACTACTCATGTCATAACCGTCAATGAAAATATTTCCTTCGGTGGGAAGATAGAAGCCTAAACAGAGCTTAGAAAGAGTTGTTTTTCCCGAACCACTACGCCCGACTAAAGCTATTGTCTGTCCTGGTTTTGCTTCAAAGGAAATGTTTTCTAGATTGTTTATTTCACTATCTGGATTGTAGCGGAAAGTAACTCGATCGAAGCAAATGTGACCTTCTAGAGGTGGGAGAGACTGATGAATTTCCTCTTGTAGATCTTCTTCCGGTTTACTATCAATAATATCGTTAATGCGCTCGATCGCGATCATTATTTCCTGCAATTCATTCCACACAAAGGTCAGTCTTTGAAATGGACTAATAACATTGCCCATTAACATATTAAAAGCGACTAATTGCCCAATGCTTAGTTCACCTTGGATTACTTGCCAAACTCCAAACCATAATAATAATGTAGTAACTAGGGTTTGAATCGCAGAGCTAAATATAGATAGGGTATTACCAATTATTTGTCCTGAAAAAGATTTTTTAATAGATTTAGCAAATAGTTCTTCCCAATGCCAACGTACAGTTTGTTCTACTGCTAATGATTTAATTGTGCGAATACCAGTTAAAGATTGAATCAGGTATTTGGTCTGTTCGTTAGAAGCAGCGAATATTTCCTGAGAAATTTTTCTTAGAAAGGGTGTAGCAACTAAGGCTAACAAAATAAATGGCGGTACGATTACTAACACTAATAGTGCTAATTTCCAGCTATACCAGAACATTAACCCGGTATAAACAAACATAGTCAACATATCCAACAAAATGGATAGGGTTTCTCCAGTTAAAAATTGCTGGATTTTATGGTTTTCCTGGATGCGGGAAATAATATCGCCAACGTAGCGAGATTCAAAAAATTCCAGAGGTAATCGTAAAGTATGATTAATAAATCCGACAATTAGGGCAATATCAATTCGATTCGCCACATGATCTAAAAGATACTGTCGCAATCCCGTCATGGCGATTTTAAAGAAGCCAAAGAGAAGCAATCCCAATCCTATGGCGTTTAATGTCAAGGTACTGCGTTGTACCACCACTCGATCTAGGAGTAATTGGGTAAAAACTGGTGTAATTAGTCCCAAAACCTGAATAAAGACAGAAGCCACAAATATTTCCAACAATACTAGTCGGTGAGGCTTAACCAACTCGATAAATTGCCAAAAAGGAAGATTGCTTTGTTCGGCTTCTTTTAATAATGCTGTAGGTTGAAGTAATAAAGTATAACCAGTCCAACCAGTTTCAAATTCTGCACGAGTAAGATTGCGCTGACCGATCGCAGGATCGCCGACAATGACGTGAGTACGAGTCACTTCATAAACAACGATATAGTGTTTACCTTCCCAATGGGCAATGGCTGGTAAATTTTGTTGCTCTAGTTGCAGAAGGTTAGTTTTAACTGGTCGGGTTGTAAAACCAATACTTTCTGCTGCAAGGACTAAACCACGTAGTGATGCACCGTTACGGTCAGCATGGGAAATTTCTCGTAGACGATTGATGCTAAAACGTTTACCCCAATACTGACCAATCATTACTAAGGAGGCTGCACCACAGTCCGAACTACTTTGCTGTTGAAAGAAGGGATAGCGTCGGGTAATACGCTGTAATAGGTGACCTACTTGTAGTTTAGGACTGGGAAAATATGCTTGGCTAATTTTTTTTCCTAGTTGTCCCGTTACTATTTCTTGCTGGTTTTTTTCCGAACTTTTAATTTTCGAACTTTTAATCTTAGGTGTCTGAATTTTGGGTATTTGAGGTTTGGCTCTTTGAAGCTTAGATTTTTGAAGCTTATATCTTTGAGTATGAGATGTTGTAATCTGGAATTGGGGATTAAGGTTTTTTCTGTAATTTGCAATATCTGCACTACTTTGCAATTGGATTTGGGATGAATCGGTATCGGAGGAAATTAGTTGAGCTAGCTGGGGTAGGTAATTGAGTGCTGTTTCCCATTGTTCTGGGTTGAGACTATATATTTCCGTAGGTTGAGTAACTTCCCAATAGCCATTCTGTTGAGTGGGAGCATCAATACTACCTTGATTTAGAATATTTCCGGAAGTATGTGTTAGTTCCCCCCGTCGAATCAACCATAGCTTTTGATTGTTAAGACCTTCTGGAAGCTTACCCTGGGATAATTCATGTTTTTCTAGCAGAGATAATATTTCTACTAATCCAGGATGTTTATGTAGGGGAGCAAGTTGAGGACATAGTAATAAAAAATCTCTGATTACCGCTTGGTGATAAAGATATTCGTTTATTTCATGATACTTTTCATTGAGGTTTTGTAATAATTTACTCGAAAGATAAGCGAGCTTAACATTCAGCGAAGCTCTGGCTGAATAAGACTGAAATGATACTTCAGAAAACAAAGTATTTTCACCAAAGGAATCCCCCTCATCCAAAGTGAAAAGCAACTCCTGACAATCGTCTACCAACCTTACCTTGCCATTAAGTATTATATATATACCTGCTTGGGCTTCAGTACTTTGCCAAAACTGTTTTCCCGGAAGTGGTTGTTGGATTTCGATTTTTTTCAGACAGCGATCGAAATCAGAGTCACTAAGCACTGAACCGAGTGTATGGACTAGCTGTTGTCTATCAACAGACATAATAAGCGAATCTTGAACCATAAGACCTTTAACCGTAAAATCTTGAACTATAGTTAAAATCTCAACCTTGAACTACAATTAAAATGTCAACCGAAAAAATTTAATTGCCACATTTGATCGGATCCAGACGTGCAAACAGATGGTAGTTCTTGTAATAAGAGATTTGAGTTATCTTTGCTGTTATCAGTTGTCAAACCCTTAACAGATTTAGGACGGGTAGAAAGTCCCATTTGTTTAAGCAGACGATTAACATGACGAGCAGTGACTTCAATTCCTAGTTCCTTACTTAAATGCTTACTCAACCACTGTCCCGTCCAACGCTCAAATGAATAACCATAATTGCGAGGACTGTTGGTTACCAATTCTTTTAATCGCTCCAGGTATTCCTCACTCGTGACTTTGGGACGACCAATGGGACAATCATTCCAATTGTGTGCTTGACCCGATCGCGCTTGTGCGATCCAATATCGAGCAGTTTCCTGAGTACATCCTAAAGTTTTGCTAATTTGGGCTTTGGTGTAACCCATATCTGCAAGCAACATAATTTGAATGCGACAATGATATTTTGGATGTAGATTTGTTTGCAAGTTTTTCTCAAGCAGTTTTCGTTGAAAAGAGGTTAAGTATTTGCTAATATTTTTCGTGTTTTCCATCGTCATTCCTCCCGATCAAACTTTATTTACTGGTTTGATTTCATAAGAAAATTTCTTACCTAAAAAAGTAAGTAAGTCAAAATATGATTTGCAAATTCTCACGGAGCTATAAATTTTCAGAAGACTTTACCTGAGACTGAGACGAGATAGTTTGCAAACAGGATAAATCATGATACAAACAAATTTAAAAAAAAAACCTATATAATGGATATGCTCAGGTTGTAATAATAAATATTTCTAAGTCTTCTGTAGGAATTTATTTAATACTTACAGTAGCTTTTGACTCTAATTTATTTTGACTATTATTTATTAATAAGTATTTGGACAAAATTTATTGTATGTTCTGTCCTGTTAATTTTATTTTCGCTAAAAGTATAATAATCTTGTTACTATCGACTGGTTGTCTCAAACCATCCATCTGGATAGTTCTGGGATATCATCCACTAGGTTATTGATGTTGAATTAATATATTAGCAAAGCGCGATCGCTTTATATAAAATACTTGTAGAGACATAGCAATGCCATGTCTCTATACTTGGTTTCATATTTTTTCTTTTTATCTAAATTTTGCGTTAGTTAAATCGACTGATTTTGTGCTCAAAGGATATATATTTTCTTTCAAGGTACATCAGCTATCAGAATGATATGGAAAAGATGAGTGGTGAAGGTCGATAAGTAATTGTCCGCTTTCATTCTTTTTATAACCAAAAGTAAAATCTGCTTTTATTTCTTGACCAGTATGAGCATCAGTAAAGTAATAATCCCCCACCGCTAAAGCATAATGATAATTAACAATGATCCCTGCATTTTCAAACCTAACTTTACTCCAAGGTTGAAGTGCAAATCCACGATCGTCACAGAAAATACCTTGGACAAAATAAGATATTGCTTCTTCCTTAGTTAAGCGAAACTCTTCTTCTACAGCTTTTCTTGGTTTAAATAAAACCGTACCTTCGTCATAACCGTACAGCATATCAATAATTTCTGCAGCTAAAGCTCTGTAGTCTTCTCCATTCATATATGCTTTACCGATTGCAACAATTCCATATCCCCAAGCCTTTTGGGCGTTAATCACATCTTCTCGGGAAATACCACCACTTTTATTTTTTACTACTTTTGATACATTCTTATTAAAAAAGTTAGTATTTAATACTGAATCCAATATTGCCATAAATCCTTGTGGTGGAAATTTTACGTTTTGGTGACTACTCATCTCTGTATTGTTTCCTAAAGTCGTAAAGGTAACAAATTTTTTTTCATTGCCTGGTGACTTTAGTTTCGTCTAAAACACGCTGTTATTATCACCACCATCTGGATATTTCAACCCGGTCAACCGGATACTTATTGGATATCATCCACCCGGTTATGGGAAGTGTGGGAAGTGTGGGAAGTTTGGCAGGTTTGGGAAGAAATGCTAATAAATATAAATATTTTCCTGACTAAAAACTTTACCCGATCTAAAACCAGGACTTTGGTCGCATTTACGGTAAAATATGACCGTTGGGAACTATAATATATGGCGGACTGTGATTGAGCGTTATACCCTACCCGAAATGGGGCACTTATGGACTGATAGCTACAAGTTTACAACTTGGTTGAAAGTGGAAATTGCTGTTTGTGAGGCACAAGCCGAACTTGGTTATATTCCCCAGGAAGCTGTTAAAGAAATTAAAGCAAAGGCAGATTTTGACCCTGAACGAGTATTAGAAATTGAAGCTGAAGTCCGCCATGATGTCATAGCATTCTTAACCAATGTAAATGAATATGTAGGCGATGCGGGGCGTTACATTCATTTAGGAATGACTAGCTCTGATGTGCTTGATACTGCACTGGCTTTACAAATGGTCGCTAGTCTAGACTTAATTATCCAAAGACTGGAAGATTTAATAGTTGCAATTCGCCGCAAAGCAACAGAACATCGTTACACAATAATGATTGGGCGTTCCCACGGAATTCACGCCGAACCGATTACTTTTGGTTTTAAACTAGCGGGATGGTTAGCGGAAGCTTTACGCCATCAAGAACGCCTGCAAACATTGCGGAAAACAATCGCTGTAGGTAAAATTTCCGGTGCAGTGGGAACCTATGCAAACATTGAACCACGGGTAGAAGCCATTGCTTGCGAATTACTTGGTTTAACCCCTGATACTGCATCAACACAGGTCATTTCCCGCGATATCCACGCTGATTTTGTTCAACAATTAGCTTTAATTGCTGCTTCAATCGAACGGTTTTCGGTGGAAATTCGTAATTTGCAAAAAACGGATGTTTTGGAAGTTGAAGAATATTTTTCCAAGGGACAAAAAGGTTCTTCAGCAATGCCCCATAAGCGTAACCCAATTCGTTCCGAAAGACTAACGGGAATGGCAAGAATTATTAGAAGTCATGCGATCGCAGCAGTTGAAAATGTGGCATTATGGCACGAGCGAGATATTTCCCACAGTTCCGTTGAGCGGGTGATTTTGCCGGATGCTTGCATTTTGACTCATTTCATGTTGGTGGAAATGACTAAATTGATGGAAAATTTGTTAGTCTATCCAGACAACATGGCGCGAAATATGAACTGTTACGGCGGTGTAGTTTTCAGTCAACGAGTAATGCTGGGCTTAGTGGAAAAAGGAATTAGCCGCGAAGAAGCATATAAAATAGTCCAAGAAAATGCTCATGCAGCTTGGAACCAACCACAAGGTAATTTCCGCGACTTAGTTAACCGCGATACTCGCATTACCGATAAATTATCTGTTGCAGAGATTGAAGCTTGTTTCGATCCGCAACATCATTTACAACATTTAGATCGAGTTTATGAAAGATTGAGCATATAAAAAGTCAAAAGTCAAAAGTAAAAAGTCAAAAATAAGAAATTAACTCAAGTTGTTAATGAAATTGTAGTGGACTGACACGCCTAAAATGATGCAATAGATTTGTCCTAAAATTTATTTCAATTAATGATTTTTGGATTTTGCTAATGCACTATTTTAGCTGTGTCAGTCCACTACTAGCTATTAACTTATATTGGTTTTGAGAGAAATCTATTGTACCAATGTTATCTCGCTACTAGAATTACCTAAGAATTCTTGATGTTTCCCAGGAATTGAATGCAAATATTCAAGAGAACCATGTTGTTCTACTTTTCCTTTCTCTAAAAGAACTACCCAATCTGCACGATTAATTGCACTCGGTCGATGGGTAATAATAATTGTAGTTTTTCCCTGACGGTGATATAGAAGTTGTTTTAGTACCCTCGATTCGCTAATTGGGTCTAGTCCCGAAGTGGCTTCATCTAAAATCAGGATGGGAGGATTATTAACTATTGCTCTGGCGATCGCTAATCTTTGTCTTTGTCCTCCAGATAAATTAGCTCCAAATTCCCCTAAGGTTGTTTGATATTTATTTGGAAGTTGACTGATAAATTCATCAGCTTCTGCAACCTGACAAGCAATCACAATTTGTTCCAAGGAAACTTGAGGATTACCTAAACGGAAGTTTTCCAGGATTGAACGACTCCAAAAATGGGGTTCTTGAGGAACTAAAACTATTTGCTGTCGCAAGCATTCCAAAGAAATATCTTGTAGGTTATACAAACCAATGCGGATATTACCCGATTGGGGTTGATATAAACCCGTAATTAGTTTTGCTAAAGTGCTTTTACCACAACCAGATTTACCAATAAATGCGATCGCCTTACCTCCAGGAAGTTTAATTGTAAAGTCGTCAAGTAAGGTTGCTCTTCCTATATGGTGAAAACAAATACTGTTGAAGTATATATCTTTGTTATCAGGAATTTCGACAAAGGGCTTCTTAGTATCTTCCACAGCTTCTGGAGTTGCATCTATTACTTCTAATAGGCGGGTAACAGCGGTTTTCGAGCGAAAATATTCATCTGCAAGGTTCATTATTAAACTAATAAAGGCTAAGACATTAGCTTGCATGACATTAAAAGCCAGTAATTGTCCAATGCTTAGTTCCCGATTGATTACCAACATGCTACCCATTACCAGTAAGGTAATCCCACCAAGTTTTGCCACAACCCTAGTGATAGTACTGTTAATAATGCTGATGTGAATTGTACCAAAAGTTAAATTTGCTAGACGACCAAAGCGGCTCTGAAATTCCTCCCAGAATTGGGGTACAGCATTTGTTACTTTGAGGACTAATGCACCTTTGAATGTCTCTACTAAAATACCTTGGTTTTCTGCTGATAGGACTAAAAGACTACGAGTTTTTTGCCGCAGAGCAGGGAGCATGGGTAAGGCTGAAAGCGCCATGATTATGGAAATTAATACTGCGACCAAGGTCAATTTCCAACTGTAGAAAAGCATGAAACCCAGAGAAATCACAGTGATAAAAAATTGACTGGGTAAGCTAGCAACAACCTGTGATACTAACTGATTAATTTCGTTAATATCTCTGAGTCGACTGACGATTTCCCCACTACGACGAGCCTCATAATAACTTAAGGGTAAGTGTAATAGTTTGCGTCCAAATTCTAATACTAGCCCTAACTGTATTCTTTGACTGAAGTGAGCGATCATCATGGACTGTAAAAATTGCAAACATCCACTAAACAGAGTCATACCTATAACAGCGATCGCAACTACTGTTAATAGGTCAGTATCTTGTCGGACTAAAACATCATCAGTCAAAATCTGAATTAAAACTGGACTAGCTAAAGAGAGCAAACCTAAAACCAGATTAACAACTAAAACCTGAATTAGAAGGTTTCTATAGCGCCAAACTCGCTTAAAAAAGCGTCCAAATCCCTCTTGAGAAGCATCTGAAGTTAGAGATGATTTGGAAAAATCATTACCTGGTTCGAGCAATAAAGCTATTCCATCCCAAGCTTCTTTTAATTCCTGTCTGCTGAGATAGCGCAAACCAAATGCTGGATCTGCAATTACATATTTTTTTCCAGACTTACCATATAAAACTACCCAATGACGTCCCTGCCAATGAATAATTGTAGGTAGAATCATTTCTTGTAGTTTATCTAAAATTGCAGGGGAAGCTTTTACCGAACGAGCATTGAAACCAAGTGATTCCGCACCGCGCTTTAAACCCAAAAGGGTTGTACCGTACTGTCCCGTACCTACAGCTTCTCGGCTACGGTTAATACTTATAATTTGACCGTAATATTTGCATACCGAAGCCAAACAAGCAGCTCCACAGTCTTCTTCACTGTTTTGGCGAATGCATTCGTATTTAGTACGTTTTTTAAATAGAGACAACATAGTCTTTTATGTTTAATGTGTTTAAATTCTTCTGGTTCTTAAGCTCATCCCGAATAATAGAATTAAGTTCTAATTTGTAACATCACACGCTCGGAATTATTAATAAATTTCCCAATTACCCATTACCAATTACCTAAAAACTCGATATAAGTCGTGCTTTCCTGAGAATAAACTTGAGTATTGTTTCCTCCCGAGAAATGATGCTAGCTTTACCTTCCATCCCCGGAAGTAAAGTACACTGATTAGCACCTTCTCCCACATACAAAGCTTCAGGTATGATGGTTACTTCATAGGTTGCACCGATAGATGAATTCCCATTATCATTGCTTGTATTAGGTAAAGCATCCGGTGCAATAGTTTCAACCTTACCTTTAAGAGTGCCAAAGTCAGGATAAGGACAAGCAGAAACTTGCATTTGTACTTTTTGTTGTGGTCTTACTTTATCAATATCTTGAGCCGCAACTTTAGCCTTGATTCTTAATGGAGCATCGCTAGGAGCTATATTTGCAATTACTTCTCCGGAACGCAACACTTGCTGTGGGTTACGCAGATTTAACTCAAGTACAGTACCAGCGACGGGAGCGCGAATAATAGTTAATGCTAGGTCTTTCTCTACTTGTTTGAGTTCCCTCATGTCGCGTTGTAATTTTTTTTCTAATTCCAGACGGGAGATAAATAAGGTTTGTAGTTCTTTGTTTAAAGCAGCTAGAGTTGCTTCACCTCTAACTTTAGCTTGTTGGATTCCTTGTCGGGAAATTAAGATATTTGCATTACTTGGATTGACAGCGGTTTGAGCCCTAATAAGATTTATTTGAGCAATATTTAGCGCTTCTTCTGTCTCTGCTAATAAAGTTTTAGCTGAAGATTTTGCTTGTTCTAATTTCGCTTGAGCTGCTTTGACAGCTTGCTCTTTTTCTTCAAAATAATTACGTGAAATAGCTCCTTCTTTTAATATGGGTAACATCCTATCTCTTTGGGCTTTTGCTAATCTAAAAGAAGCTTTGGCTTCTTCGATAGTTGCTTGTAAGGCTTTCTCTTTTTGAAGTCTTGTTAATTTTAATTGGGCAAATTGTTCACTAATTTTTGCTTGTTCTAAGTCAGCATTTGTAATATTTTTCCGGTCTTGATAAAGGCGTTCATTTTTTTGTAGGTCTGCTTGAGCTACTGAAACATTATGCTCCATTAAGCTTTCTTGGGCGTGCATCTGCACTCTTAATTCTCGGATTTGAGCATTCATCTGTCCTATTTGTAAACGAGATTCTTCGATAGAATCTTTTAGTTGTTCTTTGCGGGTTCGCAGACGAAAATCATCAATACTAGCAATTATTTGTCCTAATTTGACAGCTTGATTTTTGCTAACTTTAATTTCTTGAACTTTCCCATCAATTGCAGTTTGTACTAAGCGTAATTCTCCTGCGGGACGAATTGTAGCTGAGGTTTTGACTGCAACTCTATATTCTAGTACTGAAGAAGCTGTTACACCACAAGCAAATAAAACAACTAAAAATCCTCCTCCTATGGTTAACCAAGAGCTAATTTGAGGAAGAAATTCATTTTCCTGAACCTGTGGGATTTGATTTGATGTTGGGGTGTAGGAGTCCATGAAATTTACAATTAAAGGATTTAATCAAAATATATGTGTCACATTAGGAAATATTGCTTGATTGTTTGAGAGAGTTTTTGTTTCTGAAGCCAAGACCATATTTTTGAGATAAATTAGCAATTTTTGTAATGCTAGTTTTATCGAAAGCTAATATACTATTATCAAAGTTATTAGCTGCTAATAGTAAAAACATAGAAGGCATCAAATTACTACTTACACTTGGAATATGTTCGGGAAAATTTGTATTAACTGTTCTGGTTTTAAAGGAATTATTAAGATTACCGATCGAATCTTGACCAATACTAGAGATATTAGAATCGCTCGTATTAAACTTGAAAACATTGCTATTCAATAAAGTATAATCACCAATTTCTAAATTTCCGATATCAAGGTAATTATCTTTTTCTTTATAAGTATTTATTGAAGAATCAAATGTCAAACCTTGCAAATTTTCAAAATGATTTATTCCCGGATTTATACCCGTTAATCCGATTGAATCTAATTCTATGGTTCGCAATTGGGAATTCAAATCACTTCCGCTCAATAAACTATTGAGGTTTTTACTTTCAGTTCCAGAACTGAGATTAGCAAACCAATGATTGTTATCATTAATCAACCTCACTCCAGAGATATTCTCTAATAGGAATCCACTGGAATTTAAGTTATTGATAGTATAATAATTACCAAATTCAGTTAATCTTGTATCTAATCCAGAACTGGGAGATATATCTATGGAATAACTTGCGATCGGTACACTTGCGATCGGTAAACCGGTAGATGAACCTGAGGATAAATTTGAAAATGGCAAATCCTGTATATTTTCATTACTGTTAGGAGTTATACCTAAAATCGAAGCAATTAGTTCTTCACTACTCCCAACATTACCAGACAGCAGATAGGATTTTGTACTGTATATTTCTCTATGATAGTTGCTAGTACTAAAACCAAAACCAGCACCAAAATTACTATCGAACAAACTATCTAGATCTAATTCTCTCTGGTTTGCATAAATACTTCCAGACCCATTTGAATTGCGATCGCTAATTCTCTCCCAAGATCCAGACAAAGCAGCTTGACTACCTGCGATTCCTGAAACTGTATTTAACGACAACCATAAATTATCGGAGGAACCCAAAGACTCGTTAACAAAAAAGCTATTACTAATATTCTGACTACTGAAACTTGTAATACCTTCTTTTCCTGTTCCAGATAGCATCAAAGGTGAGGATACTTGCTTCGAGAGAAAGATACCACTTAAAGCTTCAGTATCTATATTTACAGAAAGTGCAGATGATGTAAACGCACTACCAAGAAGTCCAGAAATCCTAGATACGTCTGTTTGCTGAAAATCAGCAGAGTAATAAGTGAAACTTAAAGCAAAGTTACTAATATTTGTTTGTTTATTCGTTAACTGAGTTCCAAATTGATTATTCCCTGGAATTAAATGTGATAAATCTAAATTTGATGATGTTTGAGGGAAAAATATACCACTGACCGCAGCAGTATCCACATCTAAAGACCAACTTGATGAGGTTGCTATGTTACCAGCAGACCCAGAAAGATTGAAGGTTTCCGTTCCTTGAATATTTGCAGAATAATTGGTGATGCTTAAAGCAAAATTATTTATATTATTATTATCTAATACTTTGCTTACTTCATCTTTATACCTTGTTGGAAGAGCAGCAAATATTTCAGAATGAAGCAATGCTTCTGTGGATGAAGAGTTACCTGAAATCAAAACACTACTCGAACCAATACTTTCTGCACTTAAAGAAAATGTAGATGAACCCAATAAATTATTTAAAGAGTTCTCAATACTAAAATTTTCAATTACAGATACCTGAGTAGAATTATATGCAGTAAAAGTATTAGAATTATCTAAAATCTTATCTTCAGAATGAGATAAATATGGTTTATTATTTCCATTTGTAAAACCACCAGATATTACTGATTGTTCTAGCTCAGATAACTCTACAAATAAGTTTGAAAGTGGAACATTTCTTCTGGACATCTTGACACCTCAGCCTAACAATTCAGTCAAGATTTATAAAAATAATTTTACAATTTTGATTTGATAATGTGAAGAATAAAAATTTAAACTATGTAATTGCAAATCAATTATATAGATTAAAAATATTTTTGAAACTCTATAAATTAGATAAATTAATAAATGGTTAGTTTTATATAAAAAGGGTAAGGAGAAAGATAATGTGAATAAAATCATCTTTCTCAATTATCTGTCAAAGATGTAATTAATACATCTATTTAACCAATTGTTAAACGATTTATATCTGTCTCTTCAACCTTAGATTCACCTGTGAATATTTCACCATCTTCATCAGACTTAGAAAATCTATCAGAATTTTCTTCTCTTTTATAAAAACTAGTTTGGTTAATCTCTAAACCAAATAATCTCCCGAAAGGAAATCCTACATATGAAAATCTTGGTATTTTAGAAAATGACGATCTACCACCATTGATAGCTTCTTCTTGAAGAGTAGATAATTCGATGAATGATTCTGATTTATTTAACGAATGAGACATCAAATTTACCTCATAACATAATCATAAATCCATTTAATCAACTGAAAAATACCCAAAATTCTAACTTCAGCGATATTTACTAACAAACCTTAATCAACTTTAATTTGTATGAAAATTCCAGAACTTTTAGCTAAAAAATATTCAATATTATGTAGTAAAAGCTCTGGAATAGCCCAGAAGAAAATAACACTGAAATGTTGTAAATAATATAGTAATTCATCGCATAAAATATATGAATTACTATGTTAATTTTATGAAATTAATTTACAGTTTTTTAAGGTTGGGCAAAATCATATGCATCTAAAAATTGATTTTTATATTGCTTGAAATTACCCACCTTTTGAATTTTCGGTATTGTAGTCTGATGGAATTAGTTACGCATTCAGTTAGTCAAATGACTTTTATCGCTTCTAGTGGTCGAATACAATAACATTGAGTCCACTAGTATCAAGAACTTTTTTGCTTAATGCACCAGTTGCAACACTACCATCCTTACCAGATGCAGATACTGTTGCTAAATCGATAGATTTATATAAGAAATCAGTTTTACTTACACCGAAGTTACCGATATCATCTAATTTGATATCGTCACCATTACCACCAGAAATAATTTCTTCTTGTTCTTCAGATAATTGTGCGAACAATTTGGCTTCTTCGTTATTTGTAAAAGACATATTTCTGCCTCACATGAACTTAGGATACTTCAGAAAAGTGAACTTAAGATTTATAATTTGTTTCTTAGCTCTTGACCTTTTCTATATTTGTATTGTTGCAATATTTTTTCTGTTTGTCAGTCGGAAATAATCGGTATTATAGTCTGTAAATTAGTCGGATTAAGTAGGATAATTTTGTTGATGAATACTTTAACAAAAACCATAAATAAATTCCTATCATAAAATATTCCATAAATATTTAGCATATCGTGTATATAATAATCAAGATAATCGATATAATAAATTAACACGCCCGCTACACAATATTTATATCGTGTAACGAGCGTGCTATTATTTTAGAATTTTTCCTACAGATTTGTATGATTTTCTGTTATAGAAAAATTCATGTTTGCTAAATATTTACTTTTACACACTAAATCTAATCTTCCAGAAAAACTGAAAAACTACCCGTTGGCTGAGAATTAGATATTAACTTTCTTTCCGATTCTTCTTCTAGAAATTCAGCTGTGGTTAATCCAATATCTTTGCCTAAAATTTTGGCAGATTCGGGAGTAGTAAGACTCTTAAAGTCATTAACATTGACTGCTGAATTAGATTCACCACCTGCAATAATTTCTTGTTGCTCGTCAGATAAATCTGCGAACCATTTACTTTCTTGAATTCTGATGAACATAATATTAACCTCGTAGGGAATATTCAAAAAAATAGGCAATATTTGTGTACATTTATCTAACTAATGTCTATATTGTCTGAAAATTCAATCTTTATGCCAATTTTTTTGAATTAACTATATCGTAAGTAGTACTAAATTAATCAAATATAGGAATCTACTTTAACTTATACAAGAATTTTTGGACTGTAGCTTTACCATCAAAGTTCATTAGTCGTGCGGTATATTCTCATAACTTCAACAAGATTCCTATACTTGTTTGTAAAGTTGATTAATTATTAACCAACAGCAATAGCATTAATACCACTTGTCTCGATCAATTCTTTAATATAGGAACCACCAGCAACGCTACCTTCAGGACCAGATGCTGAAAATGTGTGCAGAACCGAAGCTTTTTCTAAAAAGTCAGTTTTACTTATCCCAAAATCACCTTCAAATTTCTTGGGAAATGAAGAACCTCCAGATATAATTTCCTCTTCTTCTTCAGATAATTCTACGAACAAATTAATTCTCTCATTCTTGATAAAAGACATATTTCTGTCTCCCATTCAACCAATAATATAGTTCAGTTAGCAAAGAAAATTTAGCCAAAATATACTTAAGGTGACAACAAAATTAATCAAAACTGATATTTAGTTTGTCTACCAAAAGATAGGTGCTACCAGATAAAAGAAAAAACTGAGAATTTGCATTACTCCAATAGAATCTAAACCTTATGCAAACCTAAACTCAACGCTACATTCCTTAAAGGATTTTTTAGTAGCTAGCGAACTAAAATAAAAAGCAAGTCAAAACCAAGACTCTCTTGTGACTCCCCCTACAAGAGCTGTTAAGACTCCCTTGTAAATAGCTTTTGAACTTTTCTATATTTATATTTGCAAAAAAATTTAGACTTGTCAGTCGGAAAAATTCGGTTATATAGTCTGGGAATAAGTAGGAATAAGTCGGAGAAAATGTTTATATTAATTGCATTTTATTCTTGGGGAGTAAAATGTGTAGAAATGTAACGTTGTGAAAGTTTATCGAGAATTTATTTACATGAATAGTTTAGAATTTGGGATTAGGAAATATCTATTGATAATTTTAATATCAATGATACTAAATGACTATATTCTTAGTCCTTCTATATCCTTCTAATATTCAA
The DNA here is from genome assembly GCF_030065675.1 of Mastigocoleus sp. MO_188.B34. GTDB lineage: Bacteria > Cyanobacteriota > Cyanobacteriia > Cyanobacteriales > Nostocaceae > Mastigocoleus. The sequence continues at coordinate 23,329 of NZ_JASJDK010000053.1, forward strand.
TCAAACCTGTTTCATATTTACATAATCCATAATAACCGGTTCTTGTTTCAATCCAGCAGGGGTCTTCTCAATCAGGGAACGCTGAAGTAAACTTCTCAATGCTTCCATAAATTTACTTGCAGAACTAGATAAACAAGTTTTTTCCTGCAAGCTTTTAATATCAATAGGAGCTTCATCCAAAGCAATTTGATACATTATTTGCTTTTCTAAAGTTGATAAACGCTCAAATTGTCGAGAAAGCAGATTGCGCAAGTCCCTTATTTCTGAGATCTTGTACTCTCCTACCTGCAAAAACTTTGAGATGTTACACTCAAACAATTCTTTGGTTTGAGTCGCTAAAATTTTCAGCATCAAAGGATTTCCAGCATAATACCTCACTAAAAAATTCCAATCACTTTCTGTTGCAGAGAATGGTGAAATCGCCAGTAAAATTTTTTGAATTTCTTTGAGCGGTAAACCCTTAAGGTAAAACGAACGAACGGGTAAGTTTTCCCCCTCTTGGAGTTCCAAATCTCTCGGTTTTTCTCGGGAGGTTAGTACTAAACAGCTCTGATGCTGAATCATACCAATGTACCGAATCAGTTCGCCATATCCTGAATATTCTTCCTTGTAACAACCTACTTGTTCCCCAGGTTCTAAAATTGACTCCAGATTATCAAAAATTACTAAACAACGGTGAGAGCGAAAGAATTCAAGCAAGAGTAATATTTTCTCTTCCACACTTGTGGGTGAGTCTGCAATTTTAGGATAAGTGAAAAAGTTGAGCAATATTGTCATCGTATCTTCAAAAGCCGGAGCTTTATGCAGACTACGCCAAATTATGAACTCAAATTGATTTTGAACCTGTTTTGCTAATTTAGCAATCAAAGTAGTTTTACCAACACCTCCTATACCTAATACTGTCAACAGTCTACATTGGTCTTTATTAATCCATCCTGTGAGGGTAGATAGTTCCTCATCTCGTCCATAGAAACCAGAAATATCAGGAATTTCACCCCAATACTTTTTCCTGTTGTTCAAATAATTACATGGAATTTGATTAGACTTACACAATGCTAATTCTCCAGTAGATAATCGCTGCTCTAGAATTGCTTTAAAATTCTTCTTGTAAACTTTTTGCCCCAACTTTTCAGATACTTGTTTCCATAAATCAGCTGCAACATCTTTGATATGACCTTCTGAACAATTGATTTCGGATGCAATTTCTTCATAGGTTTGACCTTGCCAAGCTCCTTTAAAAATAGCTCTTTGTAAGTTATTTAAAGACTTTCCTTTTATGGATACAAGTGCAGATTCTGCGAGGTTAAAAGCTCGATTCTCTTCAGATTCAGTGATATTTTTGGATAATACTGATTTAGACTCGATTAAATCAGTAGATTTTCGTCTGAGAGAGTAGCTTTCTGCTTCTGGGTATTCAACAAAGTTACATACTTCCGGGAATGTCATTTTCCTAAATCAGTTAGACGACATTAATCAAAAAAGCGAGTCAAACAAGTAGAAAATTGGTAACAAAGCAAACAATATTATCTGATATTGCAACACTCTTTTTATCGTTGCCAATAAACGATAAATGAAAGTCCAACTTTATTCGCGCTAAACTACTTAATTTCTATTCAATGAATCTTGGATTCTAATTACAAAGAATATTTGATACTAAGCATAGAAAAATTCAAAAGCAGAGATGGAGTTTTATAAATAACAGCTTTCAAGTTTTATTACTTAAGTTTCTGATGCTATTTAAGAGTAACAACTAGTAACAGCAACACGAAATCTCCTGATGATTCAGGATATTAAGTCATTTGTAAAAAAATAGCAGTACTCAGTACCTTAACAGCAATAAATCAAAGCTTACACAATTTTGTTCGGGAACAGATTGGTTTGGGAGGAGTAAAAATCTAACTTTTAGATTCTAATCCTACAAGTTCAATTTTCGTAAGTACTATAAGTATGAAAATCATTCTTGTCCTCGATCCTAAACTTATGTAAAGTCCTCAGAAAACTTTACATGTGGGAAGTAAGAATGTTCAATCTGGGAAGCTTTTAGTTCTCTAACTACTAATAAAGCCGTTGAGGGAGGTAACGGTTAATAAGAAGTGGATAAAGTTCGGAGGTTATTGTATAAAAATATCAGTTTTTTCTTTTATCTTTTTAAGGTATAGCCTTGCAAGGGCTCATCCCCGTTCGATTTTCATCTTGCTATAATTGTTAATCCTCCCAGATTCCATATATGTCGGTTTTCAGGGATAGCTCCTTTGTTTTAAAACCGATTCTAAGAAGAAGTTACATCAATAAGCTTAACTATAGCCTCCCCAAAAACAAGAAAACTTCCTTGACAAGGGTTTTGCTAACAAAGCATATTAATAAAAATTTATATAACTCCCATTCTTAAATCAATCCCACAATCGCTAAAAATAAATACTGAAATTCGTAGTACGACATAATAAGAAACTAAGGATAAGTACCTCAAGTCTCTATTCTACAAACCTACTTGCATTTTGTACTTGGTAAAAGATGGACCAACAAAATTCTTGAGAACTTCTATAAGTTCCTAGCAGCGCATTTTACCAAGATATACATATTGAGAGATAAATAGTTTGATTTGTTGTTCTAAATAACTCTCAAATGCACATAGAACACTAGCGAAATCAGCACACACTTCACAAGGGTAAGCTTTATTTGCAAGCATTCGACTTCAGATAGCAATACAAATCCCTCAATGCATAATTTATGACATGGGAATTTTTTAATCTCGGTTATTCTTCATGGTAGCAAATAATAAGAACTAGAGAGTTGCAATTTATTGGAAAAGTTATCCAAATCTCGTAATATTACTCTTATTCCGTTACTCTCTAGGAAAAAAATTAATGATGATGTGTAAATATTGAACTGCGTTCAGGCTTGTCACTTTATTTTATACAATTAAGAATGTAGTCATAACTAAAAGCGAAAAGCATTGTGTGACAAGGATTTTATCTTTTTCTGACTTGCAAATAAAAATCAAAGCATTACATATTTATCGATATTTTTAATTTTCTATAATATATATCTATCCAATATTTGAACTCACAATCAAAATCAAATTTAAAATATTAAAAAAAATTACAAAACAAATAATTGAATTACTATATAGTACTAAAGAATACTAATTGTCTGTGAAAACACTGTTTTATTTTGAGTTAATTAATTCTTACTTAACTCAATAATTGTATCAAAATCATAGCGTGAGGTAAGTATTTTAAGTTTTTCAGCTAAATTTTGATCGCTACTTGGTATCTGTTCTATTAATTGCAAAACTGAATCTGCATCCACTTCAATAGCTGCTTGGTTTAAACTTGCAACCCATTCTTCGGACATTACCCTCAAATCTTTTGGAGTAAGTCTGATTTCTTGAGTGGAATCAGAATCCTCCTCCGAGTCCCGATCTTCATTTTCGCCTTTGTAAATATATTCAACTTCTAAGTATTTACCAATTGTTTCAAAAATTACTTCTTGTTGAAAAGGCTTGTGAACTAAATCATCACAACCTGCAGCTAAAATATCAGCTCGCTGTTCGTCAAAAGCACTCGCTGTCAAAGCGACAATCGCTGTAGCGTGTTCTTGAGATCGCGCCTTGATTTTCCTAGTTGCTTCATAGCCATCCATCAAAGGCATACGCATATCCATCCAGATAAAATGAGGCTTCCATTCTTCCCATTCTTCGATGGCCTCAACTCCATTATTGGCCGTACGTACATCAAAAGCAACTTTGCTCAGTAATTCAGCTAATAAGTCTCGATTTTCTTGACGGTCATCAACTACAAGAATGCGATAATTCTCTTGGGATGGTGCTAATGCAATAACCTGACGTTTTACAGGTTTATCTGTTTTCGATCTTTTCGCTAAAGCAAGTTTAATTTCAAAGTAGAAGGTAGAACCTTTGTCTGGAACACTATTAATAAAGATATCACCTCCCATCATGCGAATGAATTGACGGCTGATAGCAAGCCCTAAACCAGTTCCACCTCTTGCTTGAGCGCCACTTGCAGTTTGTACAAAGGGGTCGAAAATTTTATCTACTTCGTCTGTATTTATACCTTTACCCGTATCTTCCACTTCAAAGTAAAGGGTACAGAGTTTTTCTCCTGGATATTGTTTGTGCCATGATTTAACTTTTACTCTAAATGTAACTCCACCCTTCTGAGTGAACTTAATAGCGTTACCCAATAGATTGATCGACACTTGACGGAGCTTTCCCCGATCGCCAATGACAAAATGGGGTAAATTTGGATCTGTCTCAAATTCCAGTACCAATCCTTTTGCAGTCGCTCGGAGTTGAAACATATCTTTGAGAATTTGCAAAAGGCGATGCAAATTAAAGGATTCTGGATTTAAAACAGTGCGACCGGCTTCGATTTTTGACATTTCCAAAACATCATTAATCAAAGCCAATAAATGCTCCCCACTACGGTTAATGGTCGCAAGAGAATTATGCTGTTGAGAATTGAGCATTTGATCCCGCTCCATTAACTGAGCAAATCCTAAAATTGCATTTAAAGGAGTGCGCAATTCATGGCTCATATTAGCGAGAAATTCACTTTTTGCTCGGTTAGCTGTTTCTGCTTCTTGGGCTTTTAATTCTAATTGATGACTGTAATCTTCTAACTGCTTGCGGGAAATTTCTAGTTGTCGTGACAACCAATACACCCCAATTAATAATATTCCCGCAGCTGTTAAGCCCAAAATTACAATGATGTTCGCCAGTCTACGGGCTGGAGCAAATGCTTCATGCTGTCCCATTTCTACCAGTAAAGCAAATTCTTGCTCGTTCAACCAACGATATACTCCCAATACTGGTATTTGGTTATAGTTACTATAAAGTTCATCACCACTGAGCCCGAGCATTGCCCGATCAATACCATAACTATTAACAGTTTTGAGAGGTTGTTCCCGATTTCCTTTAGAAATAAATATGTTGTCATTACCTACAGAACCAACTAAGTAGGTTTCACCGCTTTTTCCTAAACCTGTTTTTTCACGAACAATTTCATCAATTCGTTCCAGGTTAAGATTCGCCAAAATTGCACCTTGACGGACTCCCGAAATGTTTCTCCAAGTTTTTGATAAAGTTACAGTAAGTTTACCAGTATCATGGGCTCTATAAAAAATTGGTGTAAATTTATCTCCCCGCTTAACTTTCTCAACATCAGTTACGTTTGCTGAAGGTTCGTACTTACCTCGACGCTTTTTGTTCGTAGAAATAATTATTTTATTAGTACGGTCAAGAATCGATATTTCCTGTAAATTTGGTTTGACCTTATTAATTTGTGTCAAATACTGGTGAAGAATTTCAGAGATCGCCTTATACTCAGATTCAGATATATCCTGATCGAGAATTTTATTAATCTTAGCTTTGACGTCTGGAAATTCAGTTACCAGCAAAAAATCCCGTTGCTGGTATTCAAACCAACGGGTAATTTCTTCTTCTTTGAGTGCAGCTGCAACCTTAAGCTTATTAAAAGCTGCTGTTTCGAGAGCTTCCCTTGCACTGAAAAATGCAACTCCTCCAACGACACCAACAGTTAGAAGAGATAGTAGCAAGAAGGAACTTGCAATTTTAGTAGTCAGTTGTTGCTTCCAAAATTTCATTTATCCTTCTCTATCAAGGCTGATTACGGGGTACCCAAAATCAAAAGTGCAGAGTTTAGTCTCAAATTGCTCAACCCTTCACCCTTGATTCGTGATCCTTTACTCTTTTCAGGAAAAAAGTCAAATAAGCAGCTAAAATTAACTAGCTTGTAAAAACCAACTTTTCAAATCACTAACTTTTCAAATCACTAAATTTTCAAATCACTAAATTTTCAAATCACTAACTTTTCAAATCACTAACTTTTTAAAAAAGCAACTTTTTAAGTAGACTAACTTTTTTCCCAATCATCAAAAATTTGCTTGATTTTTTTGATGCATTCATCTGCTGCTTGCTCTGGAGAAATTTTCTTAACAATAACTTTATTCAGACCTTTTCCCCAAACATTTTCATCAAGAACCTTACTGTAAGCAGGATTTTGAGAAATCTGAAAATAGCGAACTCTACCTTGAGTAAAAGTTTTAGTTGCAGTAGAAATGTGGGGATCTTTGGGATTTGTCCAAAAAGGATCTTCCCATACAGGTTTTAAAACTGGTGAATTGCGACCTCCAGCTGTTCTGAGGTAAGTTTTCAATACTTCTGTCTTTACAACATAACGCAAGAATTCCTTAGCTAATTTCTGATTTGTGGAATCGGCTAAGATCGTTGCTTGCTCAGCCATAGTTAAATGTTCCATTGGCTTACCATTTGGTTTGTTGGGAAAAAACTCCAAAATACCCAGCTTATTGTGGTAAATATCCGGATCTTGACGCACAGCCACAGGAATTGACAGACTGGAGTTAGGAGTCATTAATATCTCCCGGTTCAGCAAACTGCGATTATTACCTGGGTTCAACCACGTCAAAGCAGTCGGTGGAATATAGCCCTCTTGGTAAAAGTTTTTGTACCACTCCAACACCTTGATAATACCTTGACGTGTTTCGGGTTTATCAATTAGAAGTTCCCCTGTGGGACTAACAATTTTTACATCGTAAGCTTCCAAAATTTGTTCGAATAAGTAGTAAGTATCGCCAGCTTCCGGTGAAAGAGTAAACCCCAAACTATAAATATTAGATTTTTCACTAGATTTTTGAGCCCGCAAATCGTCTTGAGCTTTTTTCCAAAATTCCCAAAAAGCATCCCATTCCTGGGGAATATCTTTTTCACTACGACCAACCTGCTCTAACAAATCTCGCCAGTAATAGATTTGCATTGTCGCCTGGTGAATTGGGATTCCATAATAACTCCGCTTTTTTTTAACGTTGTTATAAAAATTGACTGTTTCTAAAATTGGTTTGGGATAGAGATTTTTCAGCGGTTCAATGATGTCAGAAACATCTACTAATTTATTTTCCCAAGCAAGACGTGAATTTGGCGATCTCTCAGCTTTAAAACTCATAACCACATCAGGGGGATCGCCTGCTTGCAAGGATCTGCGAATTTTTTTTGCCAGAGAATCAGTCGTATATAAAAGTAGCTGAATTTGATTTCCGGTTTCTTTCTCCCAGTTACTCACCAGTGTGCGGAGGGCTTCATCTTCTTCTGGGTTGAAACCTTTATCCCACCAGACTTTTAGTACTTTTTGATTGACTGAACTTTCAGAAGATGGTGAGGAATTTTTTAATTGATCGCCTCTGCTACAAGCTGTAGCAGTCATAGCAAATACTAAAAACAAACAAATAAATTTAAATATTTTTTGGCGATGACTTCTAGATAAATTTAGTTGTGACTTAAACTTAAACATCGACAACACTGAAACTCTAGGAACTGAATCTCTAGAAATTAAAACTTTAGGGATTGAAATTCGACCGACTCGATTTATTTGTGCATTGCGTATTCTGCGCATATTCATCTATTTAAGGCAGCCAATAAAATTCTTAGATTGTACTTATTAGTAAGATTGAGCATTGTAAGCCGATTAAATTGAACTTCGACGTACAGATGTCTTCTAAGGAGTATAGAAACTTTACGCAATTTTCAAATAAAAATTACATATATTTACAATAATTTCCGATTTAGTAATTGACTAATACTAAAAATTTTATTTGTTATTCATTGTTATCTCTTCTCTATTTATTCCCGATTACCTTTTAATTTAGGATCGGTCAACAAGGGATATTCAAATATTAATACGTAATAGTAATTTTTCTTACAGATTGTCCCTTGAAGTCACCATTTAGTTGCTAGATCGAGCATGGAGTATGACTTGAAGGGAAATTATTTGTGGGAGAAGAACAATGGGAAAAGTGCTGTGGCGAAAATTATTGCTCAAAACCTTTGTCTGGTTGATTACTGAGCTTCTACTAAATCTAATCGGAATTGATGATTTAGCTGATTATAGCGAATTTTTATTTGAGAATAGAACATCAACTCCATCTAGCTCGGGTGTAGCAAATATTTCTTTAGTATCATGAGTAAAATTATATCGCCTAATATAACTAAAAGGCTTTATATCTGACTTTATCTTTTAATCACAAGCTAATAAGTGAATATTTTTTGTTTAATTATAATTAACCTTGTGTAATTATTAATCTTTTATATTCAGTATTTAATCTTTTCTGTTTAATTGCCAATACAAAATAATATTTTAGCTTTAAAATTATCATGCAAAAGCAAGCTAAAAGCTTGATGTTTGTATGTTGCAAATCGGAAAAATTGATTAGGTTCTCCTGCATGACAAAAATACAAACACAAATCAAAGTCAAAATATTTATTTTTTCCCTAGTTCTTCCCGATTGTTCTCTAAATTAAAATCATTCAGCTAAGTCAAATATCTTGCACTTGAGTTGATTGGTAATAGCGCAAAACAAGGCACTTGAATTTATGGGGTTGATATTTTCCAAAATATTATCAACCTCATTTTTTATTGATAAGGTACATGTAGCGCTACGCACAAGTCAAAATAGCTGCGCTAAGAAAGGTCAAAATATTTCAAAATATAACTTATAGCAGAAGTCAGGAGACAGGAGACAGGAGTTAGGAGATAGGAGACAGGAGACAGGAGACAGGAGACAGGAGACAGGAGACAGGAGACAGGAGACAGGAGACAGGAGACAGGAGACAGGAGACAGGAGACAGGAGACAGGAGACAGGAGACAGAAGTAGAATCGGCTTTATAACTGACTTTCAGTTTTTGAACTGTACCTCACTTAGTTGCAATCCGCTATATAATTATTTCTTTTTTTGTTTGCGATATTCCCAAGGGTCAATAAACCTTTTATCGCTCCAAATACCCTTTTTATTGGCTTTTGCTCCTCCTTGGGCTTGTTGAACAAAGATTTTGCTAGGACAATTTTTTAAGTAGGGAGGATAAACAACAGCCAATCCTTCACTGACCAACACTTCTTGGACAAAAGTACCATCAGGTAGCCTTACTTCTGCAACGCTGCGTCCATATCGATCTTTATCGGTTATGTCTAACCTCACGCGATTTCCTGCACCACTTACCAACTCTTGTAAGCGTTCCTGTGCTTTTTTTCCCCATTTAAATTGACTGCGATCGGCTAAACGCCGACTTTTCTTTTCTTTATTTGTATGGGGTATCTCCGGTGCATCCACACAAGCAAAACGCACGCTAATTTTTTCTCCGTTGGGATCGGTTAACGCTAGGGTATCACCATCGCTCACCCGTCGAACTGAATATTCTGGTGGACCAAAAACCCGATCGCATCCAAAGGTTCCAAATAGGAGTACAGTAATACATAACGATATAGTTAATTGTCTTCTGACTTTAAGGTTTGGTGCTATGTACTTTAGTACTTTACGTTTAAATGATTTATCCATTCATTCTCTCCCACGAGTTCATCCGTGGTGATGATAGCAATAATTTTTCTGTTTGTTGCCTTTAAAACGCATAGATTCAGGATACTTGTAGCAATTTAATCCAGGCGAACATATATATATTTCCAGGAACAATTTTCAGTTCTCGAGAATTTTTATAGATAAAGCTTGTTACATTGTGGCTTTCTTCACTCAAGTTATTTGTCAAATAATTAATAATCTTTCTTAATTATTTAAATACGATCTCTGAGTGACACCCTGTCTTGAAAAGTAAATTAATAAAAAGTACCACATAAATTATGAGAGTGGAATTTAGTCAATAAAGACGTCATCTAGTTGTGAATCAACTGCTAATTTACATCTACAACACTTAATGATTGGGTTCAAAGAATTATTTGTTCAACATGAATTGAAGTTAGACAAGTATGTAACTTGAGGTACAAAAATAACAGGTTTATTGACATATATTATTAATTGCCTATAATAATTGCATTAGTTTACTGGTAGTTGTATTTACAAGGAGGACAAGCATTTAAGATAAATCTTGCAATCTGAAGCACAACAAAAAATAAATACAATCAGTAGGTATTTTCAATAAATTATTTTCAACGAACAATCCTGACAAAATCACTATTCAAATAAGTGTCTGAAATTGAAACCGTATAAAAAACTTCTAGCAGATAAAAATTACTGATGGGTATTTATCGCGGACAAATCTAAATAAAAAATTACGCAATATAGCGATACAAAGAATGGACGAAGAAAAAATAGTAGTAGTTGGTGGTTATGTCGGTTGTGGTAAAACTACTTGGATACATCAACAAATAGCTTTAAAGGAAAAAGGTTTTCCACAATATTATAAAAAAATACTATATTTCAAGCCTGGTACGGGGAAATTCCAGATAGACCAAAAGAGAATTAGTATAGATTTTCCTAAAGTAAAAGTATTTGGAGATGGTCAAGAAGAAAAATTCCTTGATGAGCTAGAATCGGCAGATATGGCTTATATAGAACTGGAAAGTAATTTAGGACTAGGCTATATTGAAGAACTTTTAAAAGATTTACCTTATTATCCAGTTGCTATATTACCTCCTCTATGTAAAAGATGTAGATGGCATTCTTGGGGAAAAGAGATACTAACTGGTGCTGCAATTAGAGAAAATTTTCACCAGTTAGAAACTTTTCGCTTAGTAAATACTGGAAAAGTAATTTATATTAATAGTTTTAATAAACTGTGGAATGAAATAACTGAACATATTTATGGAAAAGTTATTCGTGCTAAGGGAATCTTTAATTTAGATGATGGTCGTATCATTTATACAGAATTTATCTCTGATATTCCACCAATCGATTTTTTAGAACTGAATCTACCACGGTATTTACAAGGAGTCCCAAAACGTTTTAGTGGTTTAGAATTGGTAGGTTTTTCTTTAAATGAAGTTTCCTTATTAAGAATTTTGGAAAATAGTTATTTACCAAGCTTTGGTATTTCACAATATCAGCAAGAATTAAAATCGAGTTAATAATATATCTGTAATAATATAAGCAGTATGTCCGTATTACATACATGCCTATGTAAGAATAGTATCTCAAGATAGATAAAATACATAATCAATTGTAGCGTTTGCTTTGCAGCTGTGCTTTAGCCTCCCTCTATCGCATATGTAGAGCTTGCACTTATTCCTAATTAATATCAATAAGGATAAAATCTCTCATCATAAATTTACTCTTTACTTTTTTGCAAAGAGCCATCTGGTAATAACCAGAAAGAAACACGACCAATACGAACTAGTTGAGCTTGTCGTTTATCTGTTTGAATAATATCTCGTATCTTCACCGGGATCGCTCCACCCGGAGGAAAAGCCCAGTACTCTCCATTACGACAAAACGGTTCTGTATAACCATTTTGCTGACACCATTTTTCACAAACACCCTCAATAGCCGCTAAAAAGTTTGGATATTCTTGCATCTGTATTGAATGGTTAATGGAGAGCAGGCAATTACCCTATGATTTATCTAGAATAATTATCAATAAGATAACATGTTATGTCCCACTATGGGTGTTATATATTTTTCATTGTTCGTAAAAAACCAAGTGCAGAGGAATTAATTGTAGAAAGACTAATGTTTGGGACGCAAATTAATAAACCCCAAAAATTGTAATTAAACAATCTGGTTCAACGCTCTCATTCTTTATCAATGACCTCCAGAGATTTTTCCTGTTGTTTGCGTTGAACAATTCCGGTGACGATCGCTAAAACAAATGCTCCAATCATCGCAAGAATCAAGAGCCATGTACTTCCCCCAGAAACACCAGCACCAACAGCTACAATAGTGGCGTTGGAAATGGAAACACCTATTACAAGAGCTGGTATGAACAACTTAGGAGAAGCTTTGGTCAGTCCAACAGCGTAACAGACAAAATCGAATAAACCCGTCATCAAAAAAGCAGTCATCAGGAAAAAATTACGCTCTAAGTGACGTTGACTGAGTTCATCAACGCGATTCATAAAGCGATCGCCAACTAATTTCGCGACTACATCCCGACCGTAACGTCTGGACAAATAGAAGCTTATAGAACAGGAGATGATATCTGCGAAAGAAACTACCGCAACCCCTGTAGTGAAGCCAAACAAACTTCCCGCAAGCAGAGAATAAGCCGAACTTGGAAGCGCCGGAATTACTACGCTAACGAAGCGCAGTGCAAAAATTCCTAGAGGAGCCCAAACTCCCAGTAGCTTAACTTTAGCTTGTACTTGTTCCATTCCATAGGTATTTAAGAGCCATATACCTAAAACTACTAGCAGGACAATTAAGATAAATTTGAGTATTTTAACAACGGTACGCTTGTTCACTTTTAATGTAGTTAGTAACTGAGTTGGCAAACTTCTTGGAACGATAAATTTAGCGTGGCTAATAAGCTTTATCATTTAATTAGATTTTTAAGTCTAACAGATGCTTATGATTACGTAATAAGTATGGGAATTAAACATTTATTTAAACATTTAGTTTTAATTATTTTGGTAACCATTAACTTATCAAACAACTATGCAACGGCACAACCTACACCAAAGTCATCTTTAACACAGAAATCAACGCAAAAGTCAGTAACAACACCTGAAGAGCAGCAAATCCAAGAATTAGAAAGGCTTCAGCGTTCGCAAGAGATAGAAGAGCAGGTAGAAGAAGAGGTTGACCGTACGGTAAACACAGTATTTGAAACTACCATAAATTTAATCAATTGGAACATAGGAATTATCAATCTTTTGTTCATAATAATTCCTATAGGAGGCGCACTTGCTTTTTGGTTCTTCCGCATAATTATAATCAGAAAATTAGAATCAGATATTAAAAATAAGTTAGAAAAAGAAATAGAAGCTACTCAGGAAAAAGTAATCAAATCCCTACAGGAGAGAATAGATACTAATCAGGTAGAAATAGATAAATTAATTAGAGAAAATACTAGTAAAATATCAGAGGCAGAAGAAATGATGTCAGATATTCAAAATAAAATTAATCAGCTTAAATCTGACTTAACAGAAAGTCTGGAGAAACAAAAAGAATTTGTCAATAGTTTTATGGACGAGCTCAATCTTTTATTTACGGATGCTCAACGGGAAAAAGATACAATCGTCCAGAAATTATCCAAATTAGCGCCTCCCCTTTCATCTCTTCCAGATACCCATCAACCAGATATTCAGAAGCAAATACAGGAACTGACAGCAGAACTTGAAGATTTAAAATTGGGGAATCCTCAACTATTTTTTACTACAGATGATTACTTAAAACAAGGTGATGCTTTATTTTTTGAGGGTAGTTACAAAGATGCAATTAAATCCTATGATGAAGTTATTGAAAGACAGCCTGATTCTTATTCAGCTTGGGTGAGTCGCGGTTGGGCTTTGAGAAGGATAAATAAATTTAAAGAAGCTTTGAAAGCTTATGATAAAGCGATCGAAATTAATCCCGACCATCATATTGGTCAGCAATTCTCATTTTGACCAATAATCGTTTAACCCGAAAAAAAATGGAAGCAAATGGAACCGGACTAAAGGGTTTTCAAGACAAATTATTAGTAAATTTTATCAATAGTTTGCATGA
>NZ_JASJDK010000182.1 GCF_030065675.1 Mastigocoleus sp. MO_188.B34
TACTTAAAAAATAAGGATGTTTCCTTAATTATTTAATTGTAAAAGATAATTTTTATTATTAATTTATTGGTTTAATTAAATTGCTTTGAAACTTTAGAATAAATCCCATATCATCCCGCAATGATGCAACGCCTGCAAAGCAACCTTTCGGATTGAAGTACCACCTCTGAAGTAAGTATTTACTATTTTTTCTCGTAAATCGATTGAGTACGGTTTCATTATAATCTTTGATGCACTAATACTATTTGTACCTCATATACCTCAAAACTGCTGTAACATAAAATTGATCGTTGCTCCTTTCCCTGACCGACAAAGAGGACAAGAGAACTTTTTCTTCCAAAACCCCTTGACACCTTGCTCTTCAGCTTAAGTTCTCACCAATGGGTAGATAGCAATGCCCATCTTCTGCAGCTTCGCTAAGTACGTGAGTCATTCCCGCACGATAACGAAATTCAGAATCGGGAGCCACACCCAAATTACGGGCAATCTTATCAGCAGTGAGAAAGCCAATACCATAGATATCGCTTGCTAGTTGATAGGGGTTGTTAGTTACAATCCCGATGGCTGTATCGCCGTACTTTTTATAAATTTTTACAGCATAAGTAGTAGAAACACCGTGGCTTTGCAAAAATATCATCACTTCCTTGATAGCTTTTTGTGTCTCCCATGCTTTCTGGATCATGGTGATGCACTTTTTCGCAATGCCATTAACTTCCTTTAGGCGTTCGATGTGATTTTCAATGATATCCAGGGTTTCTAAGCCAAAACAAGCTACTATTCGTTTGGCTGTCACTGGCCCAACACCTTTAATTAAACCACTACCCAAATACTTTTCTATTCCCGTGAGAGTTGAGGGTTTGGTTTCTTTGTAACTGGTAACTTGAAACTGTGGGCCATATTGGGGATGTTCCCGCCAAAATCCATTTAGTTGTAGCGTTTGTCCGGGCTGGATATTAGCAAAGCTACCAACAATTGTGGTTAAATTTCTAGTTCTAGGCCGCTGCAATCGCGCTACAGTATAACCTGACTCTTGACTATAGAAAGTCAGACGTTCCACTACACCGGTAATTGTTTCCTGTTTGGGAGTTACGCTTATTTCTTGCTTTTGGTTATCAGGTATACCTGACATCTTTAATACTGATTGACACTCCCCTGACTCTCTAAACCGCGCTGACGTTTGGTTTATCCAATAAGTCAGGGGATTCTTGGTTCATTGACTCGCCGTTAGATTGCAGGTTTACACCAACAGTCCAAGAGGGCAGATCTCCCCAAGCGTAGGTTTCTGTGTGCCCCACAGTACTTAATCCTCTTTTAAGAATATTGATACTGGCATTCACATCTCTGTCTTCCACATACCCACAATGAGTACAAACATGAGTTCGGGTTGACAAAGACTTTTTTACTTTCTTTCCGCAATTAGAGCAATTTTGGCTTGTTATGAGGTGGCACCGCCACAGTTACCTTCCCATACTTCAAACCAAAATATTCAACCCAATTACGGAAAGTAGACCAACCAGCATCACTGATTGATTTAGCTAGATGTCGGTTACGAACCATACCTTTGACATTCAAGTCTTTGCCCTTACGGGCACGCTGCGCTAACATAGGCGACCAAATCGTTAGATTGGATTACGCAGTATGCCAGTCTCTTGCAATACTCTTTACGTTGCCTACTTACTCTTAAATGCTTCCGAGCATACCTGTTTCTAGCTTTGTGGTAGTTGTTAGATTGTTTCTGCCTAGCTTTTTTTCTCCATGAGCTATACTTCTTGGATTTTTTGCGGTTTGCACGATTTAACTGTTTCTCAGACTTGCGGTAAAAATTAGGCGCTTGTTCTACATTGCCGTCACTATCAGCAATGAAATATTTTAAACCCAAATCTATACCAACCATCTTTTTAGTTGGCTCTGTCTCAACTTTGACATTTACATCAATTGCAAATTGGGCGTAATATCCGTCAGCACGACGCACTAAACGAACTCGTTTAATTTGCTTTATATTATAGAAATGCAAGTCATAAGTCCCAACAAGTTTAAAAGTTCCAATTCCTTTCTTGTCAGTAATAGTTAAACGCTTTCTATCACCAGAAAGCTTCCAACCACTAGTTTTATACTCGACAGACCGGGAATGTTTCTTAAACTTAGGGAATCCCTTCTTGCCTTTTATCTTCTTCTTGCAGTTGTCATAAAACCGACTAATTGCACTCCAAGCACGCTCAGCAGCAGATTGACGGGCCATTGAGTTGAGTTCGTCCGCAAAAGGAAATTCAGCAGCCAACAGTGCACAATATTTATTCAATGCATATTTATTGACTTTTTTATCCTTGTTATCCATCCAATACCTTAAACATTTGTTTCTCACAAACTGGCTTGTACGGATAGCATCGTCAATATAATGAAACTGCTTTTCCTTTCCTTTTAGTTTGAACTCAAATATCCTCATTGACCCCCACACTACAACTACTCTACTTATGCTAATCCATTTAGCTAAATTGACAACTCACAATTAAGGCAGGATAAATCCTGCTATTAGTATTCATCCCCTGACTAAAGTCAAGGGGTTTTCTACATAATTCTTATAAACATAAACATGTGTTTAATATAGTTGATGTTAAGAAAAATCTGCCAAATCCAAATCTAAGTCTTCTTCATGTTCTTGAAATGTCTGAGATGTATCTGGTAGTGATGCTGGAGTATTGGGAGTATTAGTAGTTAAATTTATTGGTGCAACAGATATTCCTTGTTGAGAAAAACGATATTGGTCAACAATCCAATAAAGGGTTTGAAGAAAAGGTTTACCCAGTCTTTCACTTTCAGAACGAATATATTCGGCGCAGTCAGTTTTAATTCTGACCTGTTCACTCCCATCTTTTTGTTTCGTCATTTTCAAATAATTGATAAATCTAAGAATTTAGTTTATGAGACGTTTCCTAGAAAAAATGGCCAGACTTGTTTAGAGGTGTCCAAACCCCCACACCATACAGATTAATTAAGAGGCTAGAGGCTTCGACCACGCCAAGGCGTTCACTGATAAGTGCGGACTAACGCCGACGCCGCAGGCTCTAACTACGTTACCTTTGGATCCGCCATCGCCACAGAATCTGAATTTCTATCCGGCGGCGTACCCACCCCCAAGGGTAGCCTGCCCATTTTCAATGTGCTCCTGCGGCGAGGAGGAGTCAATTTTATGACCCAACTGCTTGGCTTTGATTAGGGCTAATTCGTATAAACCTTTAGCATTAGCCATTTCTGGTCGTTCCAAAACTGGCTCAAATCCTTTCTTGGTAAGAATATTACTGAAACCAGGTAAAGCAACCCCACCCCCAATACAAATAATTCGATATCCGTCAGCCAAGTATCTAGAAGCAAGTTTTGCTAATTCACTCAATCCTTGCTGCCACCATTGGGCAAGAGCTTGTTGGTAGATGTTTTTTATATTTAATCCATCAACTCTAAGTTCACCACGCTCCAGGGCTTTCATGATTAATTCTTCATTGCCAGGATACCCCCCATTAATAACTTTCATATTTTCTGAGATCAAAGAATCAAGTCTTTGTGTGCCAAAATGTTTAACTACTGCATCCAAAGGTTTCCCCTTCAGGTAAGGAGTAAAAGTAGTTGTACCTTTACCAAAGTCAAAAGTGGCGACGGGTTCTTTTTTTGAATAAACAGCACCATAACCTTCAGGAACAACTAACAAAACTTCAGTTTTTACTGTTATGGGTTTACCAGATAAAACAACTTTACGTTCTTGATTAAGATTGTCCTTAATTTGTTGCTTATTTGTTTTCCAAGCGTGAGAGCTAACAACTACGCGACTGACGAGAACTTTAGGGAGTTCTCCAATGTGGGCCAGTGCTCCAAAATATAGTTTTTCTATCTCATCAGTTTTACCAGTATTGCGATCGACTGTTCTTAAAAGCATCTGTCTGCTAATCAGTGCACCCTCACCAACAACAAATTTCTCGTTCTCAAGCTCAACAGAACCTAGACCATCTGAAGCAAATACATTTTTTGCACGATAACTAGGAACTCTTTCGTAAACATTATCCCCAGCAACTTTAATATTTCCATTACCAATGTCAAGTCCAAAATAATAAATCATCTTCGGTCTACCTCGTCTGGGCATTCTTTCTACTCTTGTTTGCATGTAATATTTAAAATATGCGCCTTAGAAATTTTGCCTGCATATTAAACTCCATTTTTGAGGGAGATGATCCCGTATTAGATAAGCAGGATACATGACATAGTAAATACAATGCAAATGCTATGTAAAAATTTAAAATATCGGACTCAAATCAAAATAACTTGATGAAATAACACATAGTATTTACTATGCAATTACTATGCATGAAATATATTTCGTCCAAGAAGTAAAAGCAATTAATATAAAATTTAATTATTATCTAAAATTTGAACATTTAAGGGATTAACAATATTATTTAACCGTATTTTTGATTTAAATATTATACGATGCTTTTCAAGATGTTATGGGAATAAAATTTAATCAATCCAAAATAGAGAAATAATTATTTGAAATTAGTAGCTAATAGATAAATAAATAGATTAATTTTCAGTTATTACTAAATATGTGATTTTGGATTATGGAGATAAATCTTGGGTAATAGAGGTTTTGGATCTAGTACTGCTAAGGCAATATAGCTGTAAGTCTTGCTATAAAAGAATTCATGCTTTTTGCTCTCTTCTTGTAAATTCAATATTTACAGGAACTGATTTTAGAAGTAATTAGATGCATAAAAATATATTGTTGTAATAAATTCAGAATTTATTATTGTATTTTACGCCAATTACTATTAAGAAATAGAGGACAATCAAGTTCTACTAGGTGAGTAAAGAGGATTAGAGGTATATTATTGTAATTGAGGTATTGAGAATTTTGAATAACTATATAAATTCCAGGATTTCGCTATATGTTTATTTTAAGTAGAGGAATTAATAAACAAAATTTACTGTAATTTCTTGATTTTTCAGATATTAATAATACTTATTTTTAGTATATTTTCAGACTTTTAAATACTGAGGCAGTATGAGAAACTCGTTTGTGCAGCCTGTCGCCGTTACGCTTACACTTCACTTTCGTGGCGCAGCCGCGCGTCTTCCAAATAATTTTTTCTAGCGCTGCCCACTTATTCACTCACAAAAATAAATTTACTCATCGGCAGCGCAAAAAAATGATTTGCGACCGGCTCTTAATCTGCGGGTACAGAATCCGGACTTTTTTGTGAAACCGTATCAGTATCGGATGTCGAATTTTCTTGAGAATCAGATTTTCTTAAAAGTTCTAATCTCTGGCATCCCCTACGCCACGGATGCTTTTGATCTTCCGAGCCAAAGGGGTAATAAGTCACCCAGATACTGCCGTCTGCAGTCTCATACAAAAACTTAATCTCAACGGTGTACTCACCAAAATTGCAGGTATTAATTTTGATTTTCTCTCCAACAGCAAAGGTTTCTCCATTTTGGTTAGTGGCTGTTTCTAAATTCTTATATGGTGGTGGAGATGATTCTTTCTTCTGGGATTTTTTGAGCTTGATTGCAGGTTTTGGTTTGGGAATCTTACCTGGTTCTTGGTTGTCCGTTGTTGACTTTAATTGTTGCTTCTCATCCTGAGGTTCAGTTTGAGAAGAACTGCCAGGTTCGAGTTCGATTATTTCTGCTTTTTTGTCTACCTCATCAGAAGAATTCGCTGTTTGTTCAGTTTGAGAAGAACTGGCAGGTTTAAGTTCAAGAATTTCTTGTTTATCTGGTTGAGACTGATCTGATTTTTTCTTGGACATTTATTTGGATGCAGGTTTTTTGGGTTTTGGATTCGGTTTTTGATTTGATTTTTGGTTAAATTTTTTATTACCTTGAGGACGGCGTCCTTTCTTTTTGTTAAACGGTTTTTTACCGAAAGGTTTTTTGGAAGGGTCTGCTACTTGAGCAATATATTCACCAGATTGAATTAACAGATCTGTACCAACACGACGCACCTTAAATTCCCAGAAGCGTTTGAGAGATTTGGGTGGTAAGTATCCCTGAAGCTTGAGTTTAAAAAACTTGGGTGGTTCGCCTTTGATTCTTGGTGATTGTCTGATTTTTACGATTACTTTACCAGTGGTAAAGTCTTGATAGACTACTTCGCCTTGTACAGAAAATTCATCAACTTGATACTGTAATTCTTTTGGCGTTTCTAATTCGGGATGAAGAGTTTCTGGTTCCCAAATTCCAGCGATTTGCACATGAAGAGGAATTTCAAATTCCTCCTTGGGAGTTTTTGGATAAACAACCCAAATGTGTTCCTTGTCCAAATCAATTTTTGATTTAACCAAGCTGAACATTTGTCCTTTGACAACAGCATCAATCAAAGCACCATCTTGAGTCATCAAAATTCCTTGTTTAAATCCCTCACTACTGGGAATATACCTTGCCATGAGCAATCCAATTGCTCGGTACTGCTGTTTCCTAGTAGGAGATTGTATTGGTTCTAAGGCTGCGGTTTCAGTTTGTTTTTCAGTAATGTTGACCATACAAGCTGTTTTTTGCTCCTTGGGAAGAAGACATTATCTCATCTTTCAATTAATTTTTGGTAATTGGTAAAGGTGGTGTAAAAACATAATTGCAATCCTTACAACGAAATCGCTGATGCATTTGACCATCAGCCAATAACTCAAACCCATCTGTAAGAAGTTCTTTAGATTTACAGTTAGGACATTTGTGAGTTGAACCTTTATAAACTTGCTTTTTCTTCTTTGCAGTTGTGTTCTCAGAAGATTGATTGCTTTTCAAAGGAACTTTTAGTAAATCGATCGCACGCTTTTTGGCATCTTCACCACGGCGATCGTATTTACTTGTAGTATTTGGGGAAGCGTGACCAGCAAGCTTAGATACAGTAACAATATCTGCTCCTGCATCCAATAAATTGCCAATAAAAGTCCTTCTAAAATCATGGGGCGTAAAACCATGGACGCCAGCACTTTCTCCACGCCGCTGCAAAGCCCGTAATATGCCCTGATCACTCATTCTTCTGTACATAATTCTATGGCCTTTGGTGAGAGGATAAAAAAGTGGTCCCGGTTCTTTACCTCTAACCAATAACCAATCTTTAATGACAGTTATTCCATAGGAGGGTAAGTATACAATTCTCTCAGTATCTCCTTTTGTTTCAAGGATTATTAAGGAACGAGAGCGGGATCTAAAATTTTCCAGGTCAAGATTTGCAATTTCGCTGCGTCGCAACCCAACCGTTAAAACTCCCAGTAATGCCGAATCTCTAGCTCCTAAATTAGAATTATCTTTTAAACAATGTTCCCAAAGAATAGAAATTTCCTTATCATTGAGTGCTCGTCCTTTGAGTAAGCTTTTACCACGTACAGAAGGGATATCAACAGCCCGTGCATAATCCTCCCTGTTCATCAACTCCAGACGCCAAGCTTCTTTGAGAGTCCTTCGCAAAGCAGCAATCATTTTATTCGCCATTGCTGGGCTGTATTTTTCCATTAACATAGAGCGAATTGCACTCGTGTGTTGATATCTGAGTTTTGACCAATCCAGACCGATGGCATCACAGGCATTATCCGTTAACAAACCGGCAATCTTATTTAATGCTTGGCGCATTGTCCGCCGAGAACCTTCACTCAAAGAACGCAAATAAACTTCTGCCGGATGTAAGAACAAAGGTAGTGGTTGAGTTAACATCAATGACTCGGAATTAAAATAATTACCATTGATGCTTCGCAGATTGTCATCAGACATCGGACTTATTTAGGCGAAATAACACAATATATCTTCTCTAGGTTCGCACATAAGTTGAAAATTTCCTAACGAAAGAATAGGGGTTCTAGCTTATGTTGTCGCGCATAAAATGTTCACGTAGTGCGGGGCAAAAATTTGTCGCAGATAAAGTGAAAAATTCCGGCACAATTTGCCCGCATAAAATGAACGCGCATAAAATGAAAATTTCTGCAACATTCCAGATGGCATTTCTACGTCTGTGCCACGAAAAAATAAGGGCTACAGCTACTCGTTTTCATTTTATGCGCGAAAAATTTTCATCTTATGTGCGACATTTTCAACTTATGCGCGAACCCACACTTCTCTAGGTTCGCGCATAAGTTGAAAATTTCTTAATGAAAAAATAGGAATTCTGGCTTATGTTGTCGCGCATAAAGTGAAAATTTGTCGCGCATAAGATGAAAAATTCCGGCACAATTCGCAGATAAGATGAAAATTTCTGACAGTGGTAGAGACTCTCAATAGGGTTAAGTACTAGTGAAATGAAACCATTTGTTGGTATATGGATTAAGAAAGAAGTATCAAAACTATCAATAACACCCAGTAAAAATACAGTTAGAGACGTCCATAAGGTATGTCATTTTAAAGAAAATAGTCCGATTATATATCTCAACTTGACTTGTAGCAAACAAAGATGCCACAGTTAACTCTTCAAGTTCTAAATCCACAGCTAGTTTTTTTAAAAAACTTTTACCTTCATTAACAGGACTATTAAAAAAATGAAAACCTGGTTGTTTAATTCCAGATATTTCCACATTTTTGATAGACGTTTTGACCAAAAAATTCCAGAAGTAATCTTCGATAACATTTGTGATAAACCCACAAGAACTCTTTGGGAAACACCTAAATATATCCCGAAACAAATTTACATAATATTGAGAATTATGCTTTTTAATGAAGCTACCTTTATATTTAGAATCCAAACAATTCTTATGAGATAATACAAGTTTTTGAAATTCAGAGCGCCAATTTAATGCAACAAAAAAAGCGAAATTAAAACAAGACTCAGAGTCCTGAGAATGAAAGAGAGATTTTGCACGATTACTAAACCTTTTTTTGATTTGATAAAGATTTCCGAATTTAACTATGGAACATAAAAGATATGCAAAATCTTGAAAATTCAACTTAAGAACTGGATTTGGGTTTTTATAACTATTAATTATTTCTGAATCAAAATCCGCAATTCGACATAAATTGTATACAAATTTCGATAATGAAACTTGTTTTTCACTGACAGTTTCTGGTTCATAATTACGCCAATCAAATCCACACTTGCATATCGTGACTCCTGGTCTTGAATCTACAATCTTTTTAGAGCATTGAGGACAAGAATCAATCAATAAACAGTTATGTAATGGGCAATGTTTGATAAAAGATAACTCCCAAACTGAGCGACAATAAGGTGCAGAACGTAAACAAATAGGACAAAGTTTTACCCTTTTTTTACTGATGCTTTGGATTGGAACAAAATCTCCAAATATTTTTACTGTATTCATAAATGTGCTATTACTCTGTCTTGGGGAAATCCAAGCCATTGACCAGAGAATATGTTCTTCTACTTCTGATAACAAACTAAGTTTTTGTAAATCATCTTCGTGGGAATAAAATAAATTTGCATAAATTCCTCTTTTCTTCAAAGAGGACATCTTAAAAATCCAACTAGGAGAAGGATAATAGTTGCTTTGTGCAAGCCGAATAATATAACCAGAAAGACTTTCATCTTTAAAGGGACGGGGTCTACGCAGTAGTTTTTTAGTTATATACACTCTCGCTCTCTTTATTTATGTAAAATATCAGATGCCTTAGTAGTTTTTTTCTTTGTTTTTATCCTATTATTTGTAGCTTTTACCTTTATATTTGAAGAAATTGAGGAATGATTTTTGACTTCATCTAAAAAATCCGACTCGATGAAAGGATTTTTTTTGTGGGGTTTATCTGCTTTCACATACTTTTCAAAAGCCGATGCTAAAACATTTAAGTCAAGTTTTTCTTGACCACGTTTAAGTACTAGATGTGTCCCATAACGAATCAACTTCATTACATAAGCAACAATACCGTCAGAGGCATAGTAAAAACGTAGAGCCATTTCCTCACAAGCTAAATTAGATTCCTCCATCAAAGGCAATTGTGACTCTACAGCATGCAAAAAAGTACGAAATTCTCTTCCAGAATCTTTCCAAGAAAAAGGATTGAGGTTGTGTCTATTAGCAAATCTCCGACTCAGTTGAGAATTGAACTGAAAAACTGTTTCAGCTTCGGGTAATCCAATTAAAATTACAGGTACTTTAGTATCTAAAATTAAATTTTTTAACCAGTCTGATACTGTTTTGAGAACTTTAGCAGAATCTCGGTCAATAAAATGTTGAAATTCATCTAAAAAAACCAGAGATACTCCACAATCTTTCATCAATCCAATTAGTCTGATAGTTTGATTAGAAGTAGTTCCTTTATCATAAGCAGGATCTCCTAGTTCCCATAAAAGCTTCGTAACAACGCTTTTTACTGTTGCAGGAGAAGGAATTGTGACCTCGAGAATGGGAACAATAGTCCCATCTGGTGTTTGGTATCTTGGATAATTTTGGCTATAACTTTTTAAAATTGTAGTTTTTCCTGCGCCAGTTTCTCCCTGTAAAAACAAGCATTCAGGTTCATCTTTTAAATTTGATAAATGATGACAATCATCTATTGAATCTAAAATTTCCTTGAAACGAGGATATAGCACATAGACGTTATTAGCAATATATAACCTTGAGGAAATGGTCATTTCTTTTAAAGATTTCTGTGAATTATCCATATTTATTTACGATTTTTTAGGTAATCCAATACTGACATCCCATCCAGATAAATCTGGTTTCCAATCATCAATATCTAAGTCATTAGTAGAAACATTATTAACGATTTTAGTCTTTGAAGATTTACTTTTTGAACGTTTTCGCTGCTTTTTGCCAATCTTTTTAGTTGTTGCGACTACTGGAGTTTGATTAACATCGCAACTATGATTAACTTTATCTAATTCTTCTGTGTCAGGAGTCAATGGGGGCGATAAATCATTATTTAAGACACTACCAAGGTCAGATACACCCGTTATTTCACCAGTAAAATCTTCACCATTATCAATTATTTTCTCTTGATTAAAATTGTGTATTGTTGTGTGATTTATAGTTTGCTCTTGTGGTGTCCGAGAAAATTCTTGATTATCATCTTTGTTCAATTCTTCACGTCCAACTCCCAGCCATCTAGCCATTGCAGTACGAGTTTTACCTTTTTTAGTTGTTTTCCATTCTCGTTCGACAATTTTTTGTATTTTCTCTTTAGCTAAGATCAAAGCAACAATGTCTACCCTATCAACACCTTCTTTATGTGCAAATTGCTTAACTACTTTGTGCTGCCAGAGACTTAACCCTTGTGTATAATCTTGGGAAACCGCCATCACTTCTAAGAATTGTTCTGTACGAGGGTTTTTAACATAAATTCGGGATAGATCAGTGGGGTCATACTTGATAATTACTTTTTCAGATTTCAAACACGAAGACCGTAGACGTGCTAGGTCTGAACTGTTATAAAAAAGACCTTCAAACTCAACCCCATGCCTGCTAACTTTACGAGTAGTTATACTACCAATTAAAATTTTTAATTCTTGATTAGAAGCTGGTAATGCAGGGGGGAATTCAATAATCGCTTTTGACCATACTAAGGCGCGTGGAAACTTTAGTTCTGGATGGGAACTTTGATTATGAACATCAACAATAAAAATATGCAGGATTTCTTGTAATGCCTCAAAAGAAATTACTGTATTTTTTATTGGATCGTAATCATACTTTTGAAGAAAATTAGGGAACTTTTTACCCGGCTTATCACTTAGCAATTGACTATTTAAAGCCCCAAAGTATCTTTCAATTGTGCTTTTATACCAAGGCATTTTTGGAGGACAATATTGAATTGTTATTCCCAATTGCAGACAAGCATCTTCAAAGTGGGTGCTGTAAAACTCTTTACCATTGTCCACTACAACTACTTCTGGCAATCCATAAGTATCCCAAGTATTTTCTACACTTGGGTACTCAGAATGGAGATAATCTTTAGGGCGAATGGCGTGCAGTAAACACTGCATTACTGATAGGTAACTTGGCGGTTCGAAGCTAGCGTAATAACCCAGCGTCATCCCTTTACAACAACAGCAAAAATGATTTCTACAAAGTAGAAACAACAACAACAATCCCTCCAAAAATTCTGATATAATAGAACAAATAAAGTATTGACAACGTAGAAATTGATTAAGGTAGAAACAGCAATAGACCCTCAAACTGGTGAGCAGTTTCGATGCGTCTTTGATACCCAAAGCAATTTACCCGTAGAAGCAATTCAAAGATTTCTAAATTACTGCCACAAGCGAGGATTAGCCGCGAATACAGTAGACCCGTCCAAAATATTAATACAGGTATAAAAAAATGGTAGAAAGGAAAATTAGTACTCTACCATTTTGATTAAAATGTCGATTGTCTTCGATTATATTCAAAAATATCCTCAAAGAAC
>NZ_JASJDK010000183.1 GCF_030065675.1 Mastigocoleus sp. MO_188.B34
AATTTACATCTACCTTTAGGAGTATAAAATAATGCTCATTTCATTTATATTATGTAACTTATGTTACGTATATTTTTGTCAGTATTATCTTTAGGAGGATAACTGATGCAGATTTGTTATTTCTAAGACGATACTTGTTGGTGGACAGGATTTAGTAGAAATTGATATTGAATAAATCGTTAAATTTGTTCTTCATACTTTATTTTTTTTTCTAATACCTTGTTCGAGTAAGGTTAAATCTTTGCTACGCAATAATTGCTGAATTGCTGTTCTGTCATTTGTGGCGGGGCAAAATAATAATTTTAAATATGATGTTAGAAAATACGACTCCAAACTCACTTCTTATTTGAACTTCAAGGTACACTTATTTTTTGCGATTCAAAAACAAAGTAAATGATTTTACCAAAAACTGTAAGGGATTTGATAACAGATTTGTACAAATATGAACTCACATGCAATATACAAAATAAATAAATATGACAGCTTATTAACTGGTTAGGCAATGAGTTGGTAATTTAGTTTTAAAAGGTAAATTAAACCTTAGAAAATTAATATTCGCCGATCTCGTTGGGGGTTATTTTTTTTCGCTCAAAACCAAACAAAATATATCTAAACCCAATCTTTACTCTATTTCACCATAAGGGCGCGTCAAAAGGAAATATTTAAGGGTATTAGTCTCAAAGTTCTGTAAAAACTAGCTTTTAAGCTCTAGGACGAGTCTGATGTTACGTAAATATGTATTAACTGTTTTATTCATACTTACACTACTGTTGGCAATCTTTAACAGTCAAACTTTTGAGCCAACATCAAAATTATCATACAGCGATCGTCCTCTTACAATTTGGTGGAACCAAGGTTACTTTGCTACAGAAGATAAATCAATAAAAAAAATAGTCGCAGATTGGTCTGAAAAAAGTCATATTCCCGTAAAACTGGAAATAATTAGTGAAAATGATATTCACAAATTAGCCTTTACAGCTATTGAAGCTGGAAATCCTCCTGACATTCTTTTTTCTATGAGAACTGACTTTGAACTCACTCAAAGTTGGGCATGGGAAGGAAAATTGGCAGATGTTTCCGATGTCGTGGAACCACTTCAGGATATTTACGATCCTGTTGCTCTGAGATCTGCATATGTTTACAACCAAAAAAGTCAAAAATTTTCTTATTATGCGGTGCCGTTTAAGCAAAGCTCTGTTCATCTCCACTACTGGCGCAGTTTATTAAATGAGGCGGGTTTTAAGAGTTCGGATATTCCCCATGAGTGGGATGCTTTTTGGGATTTTTGGAAACAAGTACAGAGAAAGTTAGAAGCAAATGGAAAACAAATCTATGCTTTGGCTTTACCAATGGGGACAGAAGCTACTAGTGATACTTTTTATGGATTTGAACAATTTCTGGAAGCTTATAACGTCAAAATACTAAATGAAAAAGGACAACTGCAATTGGATATTCCAGAGGTACGCCAAGGATTAATAAAGGTTCTGGAATGGGTAACAAACTTCTATAAAGATGGATATGTGCCCCCTAAAAGCGTAAACTGGAGACCTTCTGATAACAATATCGAATTCCTCAATCAAAATGCAGTTGTGGTTGAAAATACCACCATGTCAATTCCTGCTTCCCAGAAGACAGACCAAGAGATTTACTTCCAACAAATAGAGACAATTGAGTTCCCCAAAAAACCAGACGGGCAAAAAATGACATCTTTGGTTGCATTTAAACAGTTGGTACTTTTTGCTGAATCTAAACATAAAAAAGCAGCTAAGAATTTTTTATCGTATTTCGTCCAACCAGAAATCCTAAAAACATATTTTAAGAATGCCGCTGGACGTTGGTATCCTGTGATGCCAATACTTTGGCAAGATCCTTTCTGGATTAATCCTGCGGATCCCCATGTTTTTATTGCAGCAAAGCAGTTAAAAGAAAATTTCACCCGTCCCTTAAACAAAGTTTTTAATCCCGCGTACTCTGAAGTTCACAGGAAAAATATTTGGGGTCAAACCATGAAACGGGTAGTTATCGATGGTCTGTCACCTGAGGCTGCAGCAGATGAAGCAATTGAGAAAATCAAGGACATATTTTTTTGGTGGCAAAATATTAATTAATAGTAGTTGTAATTAGTTCAAGAAGAGTAAAGCATGAAATTTTGGAAACAAAGCTTGCTAATTCAACTTGTTAGTTCTTTTTTAATTTTGTCCTTGATTGTGCTGTCACTTGTGGGATATCTTGCCTTTGAGCGAGCTAAACAATCTCTGACAAAATCTGTCTTTGAGCGATTAGAGATTGCAGTTTCTCTTAAAGATGATGGACTACAACATTGGCTTCTCAATCAAAAAGATGATGTTTTATCCCTTGCCCAGCTTCCAGAAGTTACAACCCAAGCTAGAATAATTTTGAGTTCTAGCAGCACCAAACTTGAGTACCAAAGCGCAAAATCTAGCCTTCAAGCATCTTTAAAATCCTTTAAACAATATCAGTCAGGATTAGAGGATATTTTCATTCTTGCCAAAGGTGGAAGAACTCTTGTTTCCACTAACCCCCAAGAAATTAATAAATATCAACCTCTGGCTCAATTCAGTGAAATAAGCCCAGAATCTAAAGATAATATTAAATTCAATTTTTATCTATCTGTTTTCCAAGAAAAACCTTTAATTACCTTACAAACGCCAATATTAGACTCTTCTGGTGAAAGATTGGGAATACTTGCTGCCCATTTAAACTTGGATCGTGTCGATCGAATCATCAGAGAGCGTTCTGGCTTGGGGAAAAGTGGAGAAACTTACCTTGCAGCCAATTTAAGTCGTAATCCATCGGGTCAAATTGGTTTTATTTCAGCAGAAAAGTTTGGTTCAGAGAAATTTCCTGATGGGATTTATAGTCAAGGAATTGCTAATGCTTTACATGGTCGTAACGGTCGAGGGCTTTACAAGAATTACAAAGGTGTACCATCAATAGGAGTATATCGCTGGTTGGGCGATCGCGATGTAGCATTACTGGGAGAAATTAGCCAAAAAGAAGCTTTTGCTCCAGCAAGACAACTCGCTCAATCGATTTGGCTAAACGGCATGATTCTATCTGGAATGCTAATGCTAGGGATATTTCTATTGGCTCGCCAAATTACCCAACCTATTACGGCAATTACCCACACTGCACGTCTGGTAAGTGCAGAAATCCAGAAGCGTAATTATAAGTCTTTACCTACTACCCCGATTCAAACTCAAAATGAAATTGGGGTGCTCGCCCGCTCTTTAAATCAAATGACAAGGGAATTAGAGTTATCCCATCAACGTTTAGAAATATCATTTGCCAATCTAGAAACTAAAAATATCGAGTTACAAAATCTGGATCGCTTAAAAGATGAATTTCTTGCCAATACTTCCCATGAACTGCGAACTCCCCTTAATGGGATTATTGGAATTGCCGAAACTTTAATTGATGGGGCTACTGGTTCACTACCCGAGCAAACTCGGTTCAATCTAGGATTAATTGTTGCTAGCGGTCGACGTTTAAGCAACCTGGTGAATGACATCTTGGATTTTTCTAAGATTAAGCACAAAGATATTGAACTAAAGCTTAAACCAACAGGAACGCGAGAAATAGCTGAAATAGTTATTACTCACACTAGACCTCTTATTGGTTCGAAAGCTTTGCGGTTGATTAATAATATTTCTCCTGATTTACCGCCAGCAAATGCTGACGAAAATCGCTTGCAACAAATTCTATATAATTTAGTTGGTAATGCAATTAAATTTACTGAAAGTGGCACTGTAGAAGTTACAGCAGAATTATTAGATCAGTATCTGGCTATTTCAGTTAAGGATACAGGTATTGGCATTCCAGAAGATAAATTAGACCGAATATTTGAATCTTTCGAACAGGTCGCAGGTTCTACCGATCGGGTTTATGGTGGTACGGGCTTGGGTTTAGCAGTTACCAAGAAATTAGTAGAATTACACCAGGGAGAAATCACCGTCCAGTCAAAATTTGGTTCAGGCTCGCAGTTTACATTTACCTTACCAATTTCACCGCATCCAAGGTATGAGGCTGCGAAACAATCGATTGAATTATCGATTAATTCCCAATCCCAAATAAGCCATAATTTGTGGGAAGAAAGTTCCGTGGTACACAAAGGGGAAAATAGGGAAGAATTTTCTATTGAAAAACTAGGGGATGACCCCTCTCAAACTACTCGATCGCAACCATGGCACATTTTGATTGTGGATGATGAGTTAATAAATCGCCAGGTATTAGTAAACTATTTATCACTGCACAATTATAAGATTACCGAAGTTTCATCCGGTTTAGAAGCCATAGCTGTTCTGGAAAAAGATCCCAAACCCGACCTAATTTTGCTGGATGTAATGATGCCAAGAATGACCGGCTATGAAGTTACGCGAAAAATTCGCTCTTCTTGGCAACTCAACGAACTGCCCATTGTGTTATTAACTGCCAAAAATCGCATTTCAGATTTAGTGACTGGATTGGAAATAGGAGCCAACGATTATCTCAACAAACCGATCGCTAAAGAAGTATTGCTAGCTCGCATTAGAACTCATCTTAACCTTCAGCAAGAAATCACCGAACGCGAACGCGCACAACTAGAGTTACGTGAAACTGAAAGGAGAATTGCCCAATTTCTGGAAGCTGTCCCAGTAGGTATATTTGTTGTTGATACTAATTTTCAACCCTATTACGCCAACCAAATGGCGCAACAAATACTTGGTAAAGGAATTACAAAAACTAATAATCCTGAGGAATTAATTGATATTTATCAGGCATACAAAGCAGGAACAGAAGAATTGTACCCCAGTTCTCAAACTCCCTTAATGCGGGCGCTACAAGGGGAATATGTAACCATTGATGATATGGAAATTCGCTCCCACGGCAAGATTATTCCTTTAGAAGTTTCAGCTACGCCAGTTTTCGACGAACATGGTGATATTGTTTATGCTATCTGTGCCTTTAAAGATATTACAGAGCGCAAACAAGCAGAATCTGAGCGAATTCAGTTTACTCGCCAATTAACACGCAAAAATCTTGACTTACAACAAGCAAAAGAAGCTTTAGCCGAGTCAAACCGCACCTTAGAACAAAAAGTTTCCCAACGTACCCGCGAACTATCACAAACCTTACAAATTCTTAAAGCCACCCAAGCAGAACTAATTTTTGAAAACCAATTACTTAGAAGTGTCGAACAACCTGCAAATTTTGACTATCAAGTGGGAGGAAGTTTACCTATGGATGCTCCTACTTATGTAGTGCGATCGGCAGACCGTCATTTATATAAGGCACTAAAACGTGGCGATTTTTGTTATATTCTTAATTCCCGACAAATGGGTAAGTCCAGTCTGATGGTACGAATGATGAATCATCTGCAACATGAAGGGTTTAGTTGTGGGGCGATTGATCTAACCCGAATCGGTAGTGAGAATGTGACACCCGAACAATGGTACAAGGGCTTTACAGTAGAACTATGGCGAAGTTTTGGTTTACTGAGGAAGGTTAATCTCAAAACTTGGTGGAATGAGCGAAGAGATATTTCTCCAATTCAACGATTGAGTCAATTTATCGAAGAAGTTTTACTTGTTGAAATTGCTAAACATGATGATATATCGCCCAAAAAACTGGTTATTTTTATTGATGAGATTGATAGTATTTTGGGTTTAAAATTCCCAGTCAATGACTTTTTTGCTTTAATTCGTTCCTGTTACAATCAACGTAGTATTAATTCCGAATATCAACGTTTAACCTTTGCTCTTTTTGGAGTTGCTACTCCGTCAGATTTAGTGACACATACCCAGACAACTCCATTTAATATCGGTCGGGCAATTCAGCTGGAAAGCTTTAAAGAACATGAAGCTCAGCCTTTACTTCAAGGATTAAGTGAGAAAGTGAATAATCCTCAAACAGTACTTAAAGAAGTATTAGCATGGACGAGCGGTCAACCTTTTTTGACTCAAAAACTCTGTCAAATTATCTGTAGCAATTCATTTTCTTATATTGATAGTAAAACAGAAGTAGAATGGATTAGGAATTTAGTACAAAAAAAGATAATAGATAATTGGGAATCACAAGACGAACCAGAGCATTTAAGAACCATAAGAGATCGCCTTTTCCAAAGTAAACAATCAACTCAGTTAATAGAACTGTATCGACAAATTTGGCATAGGGGAGAAATCATGGCAATTGATAGTCCAGAAGAAAGAGAATTACTGTTGTCAGGTTTGATCGTCAAAAAACAAGGTGTTTTGAAAGTTCACAATCGTATTTACAAATCAATTTTTGTTTAATTGTGGAGAGTTTGCTGAGATTTTTTAAGGTAAAGCTTGACAGATATTACCAATTACCGATTACCTATTATCTGTTATCAATAACAACTCAAAATGAAAATAGCTACTTGGAACGTCAACTCAATTCGTACTCGTTTAGAACATGTTGTGGATTGGTTGAATCAAAATTCTGTTGATGTTCTGTGTTTGCAGGAAACTAAGGTTGTAGATGCTGATTTCCCTGTTAAGCCCTTTGAAGATACTGGGTACAACTTATACAAGTATGGTCAGAAATCATATAATGGGGTCGCATTAATTAGCCGCAAGCCTTTAGATAATGTTTCTACTGGTTTTCAAGGAATTTTGCCTGATATAGAAACAAATTGGGATGACCAAAAAAGGGTGATTACAGGCACATTAGAAGGAGTTAGGATTGTAAACCTCTACGTACCGAATGGTTCGGCTATCGGTAGTGAAAAATATGAATATAAATTAAAATGGCTAAAAATATTACAAACATATTTAAGTATAGTCTTAGAAAAATCCCCAGACATTTGTATGTGTGGTGATTTTAATATTGCTTTAGAAGATAGGGATATCCATGAAAATTCCCGAAATAATAATCATATAATGGCATCTGACGCCGAACGCCAAGCTTTACGAGATATTTTAGATTTGGGTTTCGCAGATGCTTTTCGTAAGTTCACAACAGAAGGAGAAAATTATAGTTGGTGGGATTATCGCGCAGCTTCATTTCCCCGTAATAAAGGTTGGAGAATCGATCATCATTATTTAACCCCCGAACTTTACCAACAGGCGAAAAGTTGCACTATAGATGTTGCTCCAAGGAAGTTAACCAAACCTAGTGACCATGCTCCTGTGATTGTTGAGTTTTGATTTTTTGAATTGGTAATTGGTAATTGTTAATTGGTAATTGGTAATGGGTATACGCCTGCATCGTTGGCGCAATGTTAGCAAGGCGTGACGCGTAAGCGTCATGTGGTAGTGGGTGATGGATGATGAATTCTAATCTTAAGTCACCAATCTCCAATCGCCAGTCGCCAATCCCCAAATAGCTACAAATAATACATTTTAGTTTAGGGTATTCACTATACTAAAACCAAAATCTATTAGTGCTGTCTTCCCTAGTAACATGAAATATCCTTTAGCAGCTAATGCAACCCAAGCACGCCAAACAAAACAAAAGTTTGCCAGACCAGAAGAACAACTATCCTACGAATTAGGAAAAGCAGTACAAGAATTACCAGCGCTTTACACCAGAGTCCTCGCAGGTACAATCAGTGTTGTTGTTTGTGGTGCGATCGCTTGGGCACATTTTTCTAAAATTGATGAGGTCGCAACCGCTCCTGGAGAAATAATTGCTGCAACCCAGGTACGACCCGTGACCTCTATTGGTGAAGGAAGTATCCTCGATGTCAAAGTTAAAGAAGGAGATGAAGTTAAAAAAAGCCAAGTTTTAATTGAGCGAGATCCAACAATAAAACAAACAGATGTTGTTCGTTTGGTGAGAAATACAGCTTTAATTAGGCAAGATTTACAGCGTTTAAATGCAGAACGTTGGGGAAAAAATACCACCCAAAACCCATTACAAAATGAGTTGTTGACTTCTCGTTTACAAGACTATAGATCGCGTCAAGCTAGTGCTGAAGCTGAAGCAAATCGTCAAATTGCAGTTATTAAACAAGCCAAAGCTCGCCTCAGTCGTCTGAGTGAAAATCTTAATAGTGCCAAAATTATTTTAAACAACGCTAAATCTAATTTGGCCAATTCCGAAAAAATTCGGGAAAAAGTCGAAAAATCACAAACTTTAGCTCAAAAACGAGAGAAAAGTCTCCGCATCCTAGCAGAACCTGGAGCTGTTCCCAGACTTGATTATTTGGAAGCTCAAGAAAGACTCAATCGCGCTAACACAGAGGTTACTAAAGCCAATGATCAAATAGTTAACTCCAAGAACAGAATTACACAAGCACAAGATAAGGTTAAATCTTTAGAAAAGGACATTGCTGCTCAAACTCAAGAAATTCGACAAGCCGAACAAGCATATGAAGTAGCTCGCAATCGAGCAAAAGGTTTAATTTCCCAACGTCAAAGTGAAATATTAACGGAAATCAACAAGCGCAAGGAAGAACTTGCAAATATAACTGGTCAATTAGAAATCGCGAAGAAGCGCCAAAATTCTGAAACTATTACAGCACCAGTTTCTGGAACGATCTACAACATTAAAGCTACCAAAGGGCCAGTACAATCAGGGGAAGAGTTGCTGTCGATTCTACCGGAAGGTGAAGAATTGATGTTGCAGGTAAAAGTTCGCAACCGGGATATTGGTTTTATCCGTCAGGGGATGAAAGCGAAAGTAAAAATGGCTACTTTCCCCTTCCAAGAATTTGGAACTGTTAATGGTGAAGTAGTTGAAATTAGTCCCAACGCCACAGTTGATGAAGAATTAGGGTTAATTTTTCCTACCAGAATTAAATTGAGCAAACATGCAATGATGGTTAAGGGTCAAGAGGTTCCATTTACACCCGGGATGGTAGCAACAGGTGAAATTGTCACTCGTAAAAAATCAATTTTGACTTTTATTGTTGAACCTGTAACTCGTCGATTTAGTGAGGCGTTTTCTGTTAGGTAGTGGGGATTGGTGCAATTGGGACTTTAAATTAATAAAATATCCAGCCCTTGCGTCCCCTCCTTTAGGGCTGTGTTCAGTGATGAAGAACCAGAATTTTACCGCCTTATTACTAGCTTGACGGATATTCCTTGTTCCCTGCTTTACTACTGGTGATTGAATATCATCAACGTTGGGAAGTATAAAATACTATTGATGAACTCAAAGTTCATCTTTTAGATCGCAAAACTCCCATTCGCTCTCTCATTCCAATAGATAAAGTGTAACTTTTTAACTTTTAATATATTCTCTAAGTATAACGATACACAATAAGAACTCCCAAAGATACAACTATTGCTCCTAATCCCACAGCCCGTGTCAATGGCTCGCCGAGAAACAAATGTCCTAAAACTAAACCAATGACTGGTGTAAGAAACAGAAAAGTCGAAACTGTATTTGCACTGTAACGACGGAATAGTTCCGCTCGCACCACAAAAGCGATCGCATTCACTGCAAGCCCCATATAGAAAATACCCAACCATGACTCGGAAAACCTAGGGATATTTAGGGGGTACTCAAACAAAATTGTTGCCAACCAAAACATTGGTAAACTCAAGACCATCTGCCACAAAGTTGCCTGGATTGGGGGAACACAGGCAGTAACTCTACGAATATGCACAATTAGCAATCCCAACAAGGCAGCAGCAATCAAAATTAATGTATCACCAACCCAACTAACCCCCACTTGTGGACTGAGGCGCTCGCTAAACACAATCAAAACACCTACAAATGCCAAAGATAAACCGATAATTTGTCCCCTAGTTATTCGTTCTCTTATCGGAGCCCAAAGGTTAAAAATTACAACGAAAAACGGGTGAATTGCCAAAAATATACTTGCTCTGCTTGCTAAGGTAAACTTTAGTCCAATTAAAGCTGTTGCATTGAACAGTATAAATAAGACAGCAGACATGTAATGCAGTCGCCAAACTAACATTGACGGTGGTTGTAGGTCAATAGAGCCAACCTGAGCATAAATCCAGAGAGTGATGCTGGATAAGGTAAAGGCAAATGCAGCACACAATAAAGGTGGAAAAGCTTGTAATGCAACTTTACTAGCAACCTGATTTCCTCCAAATATGACACAAAGACCAAGGGCGATCAAAACCGCGATCAGTGGCATGGAAAATTTATGCTTAGAGGGGATTTCGTCTGGCATTTTCTGGTTATGTGAAAGAATTTTGCCATTTCTTTCTCTGTTGAAGAATCGCAATCTATTCAGTTTAGTATCTATTTACTGGAAATACTCTTTTCTGGATGTATATAGATGTATCGAGAGATTATTTTGTATATCAAGACTAGAAAATTTTCATAAAAATTTGCAAATACAATATTCATTGCTAAAATTTTCTGCTGATGTCGAAAACTATATTGGCTGGAGACCAAAAGAATAATGAAGCAATTAATGGTATCATAAGACCCGTCCATAAATTTATCATCCATGCTGTACAAGCATTTCAAAGGTTATTCATATGTATTCAATCAACGTAAGAATAAGTGTTTGAGATAGTTGATGATAGTTTAGAGAAAAAAGATAGGATTTTCAAATTTTAAGCATAGACATTATTTTTTATGTTGTAAAAGATTTCAAAGCTATATTCCATAGACTTTTTAATCTAAAATATAAAATTTTATATCCTATCTTTCCGCAAATTTAATTTTTGGACGAGTCTATAGATAAATCACCACAACAGGCTATTGAACTTTTAAAAGAAATCAAGTTGTTTATTGATGGTAATTCGGAAGGTAAAGATGGAGATTTAATATATAAAATTCGCAATTCTATCGTTCATTTTCGACCTGCAAATAAACAAATTAAACTAAACGATGAACATTGGGATAAATTAATTAGAGCATCTCTATTAGTTATTGAAGATTGGTATAAAAAATATGATGCACAATTAAGTAATATAAACTATACATAGGAAACTCACCCAGTGGCTGAAACGCTTGTATAATAGCCTGAAGTATTACAAGCACACCATGTCCCAGATATCCGACGTAGATATTTATTATCTCCTGAAGACTGGTCTGGTTTAAATATCTACCTCTTCTGCACACAAATCACAAAGTACCCTCTCCGGTGTCAATGGCGATTTAAACCCAAACTCACTCTGCGGCTGAAACGCCCGCATAGCGTGACGAATTGCAAAAAACACCCCAACCCCATACATTAACGGTGGTTCTCCTACAGCTTTGGAACCATAGGGTGCAGGAGAATTATCGGCATTTTCTAAAAACTTAATCTCTATTTTCTCTGGTACAAAGTAGATATCAGGTACCTTATAAGTCGCCAGATCCTTAGATAGTAATTGACCTTTTTCATTGAAGTGCAAATCTTCAATTGTCATCCAACCCAAACCCTGTGCAAGTCCGCCTTCTACCTGGCCAATATCAACAAGCTTATTTACCGATCGCCCCAAATCGTGTACTATCTTCACCGCATCTATCTGATAAATCCCCCGCAAACAATCTAGCGTCGTCTCAACAATCGCGGTACCGCAGATATGGTAGGCAAAGGGATGTCCTTTTTCCTTGGTGCGGTCAAATTCCAGTCCTGGAGTGGTGTAAAATCCATGAGCAGAAAGATCTGTCCGGGATTGGGATGCTTTGAATACCAGCTTTTCCCAAGTTAAATCTGTGGGTTGTCCGCAGTAAAAGACCTTTTCATGAGCGATCGCTATTTTCTCAACTTCTTCTACTAGTCTGTCAAGAAATAATTGAGGGATAAAGTCGTTTAAGTTTAATCCGCGCATCTGTGGTAGTAAACTGCCAATCAACTGTGCGATCGCGTTGATTTCTTTGTATTTCCCAAGCAGTAACTTCCTTGATTAAAT
>NZ_JASJDK010000007.1 GCF_030065675.1 Mastigocoleus sp. MO_188.B34
AATAATTCCTGGGTAGAAGATGAAAATAATTATGAATCATGTACAGACGCGACATGTCGCGTCTCTACCGAAGATATTTCACAAAATAATAATTCCTGGGTAGAAAACGACAATAATCATGAATCATGTACAGACGCGACATGTCGCGTCTCTACCGAAGATATTTCACAAACTAATAATTCCTGGGTAGAAAACGACAATAATTATGAATCATGTACAGACGCGACATGTCGCGTCTCTACCGAAGATGTTTCACAAACTAATAATACTTACCAATATAAAAACGGAGGAAAATATTTAATGCAGTTAATGACAAAATTAGTCAAACAATACAGAACTTTCTATCAAGTAAAATTAAGCGAATCAAGCCATACAATATTACTTCCCCTATCAAAAGCCTTAGAAGTAATATTAAGTGTTCCTCAACAAATTGATACTGAAGACATCATTTTACAAGGAGCTGGACAACTCAAAGATGCTTTAGAACGTCAAGAAGTATATAAACGTCCCCTAATTGCAGATAAATCTATCGACTACACCACAAGACAAGCACAAGAAATCGCAGCTATTCATACTTTTATGACAACCTGCGTCAAAGAATTATTTCTTCAACTTTACCAAGGCGATCGCGCATTGCTTCAAGAAAACCGCAATCGTATTAAATCCGGGGCTGAATTCGCTTATCGGTGGTTAGCTTTACAAGAAAAATCCACTGAAAATTCTGCCACATCTTAATTAACGGTGCGTTACGGCATTCGCCTAACACACCCTACATTTTACATTCAAAAGTTGACAATAAAAGGAGAAAAATCATGACCGTATTAGAAAACCTCAAACCCAAATTTGCAAATGCTTTTCCCCGTTTAGCATCAGGGAATTATATTCACTTCATAATGCTCCGTCATAGTCAATCTTTCCCCGTATTTCAAACCGACGGGATTCTCAACACCGCACGTACCCAAGCTGGATTAGAAAATAACGAACAAATAAGTCGTTTGGTAATGTTCAAACGCAAGCAAACAACACCAGAACGTCTCGCAGGAAGAGAATTACTGCGTTCTTTGGATATCACCACCCCCGATCCTGGGAATAAAGATAAATATTGCGAATATAACAGCAAAGATGCTTGTAAGAAATGTCCCGATTGTATTATCTACGGTTTTGCAATTGGTGACAGTGGTTCGGAACGCTCCAAAGTTTACTCCGACTCAGCATTTTCTTTAACTTCCTACGAGCGATCGCACCGTAGTTTTACCTTTAATGCACCCTTTGAAGGTGGAACAATGAGTGAAGGTGGAGAAATGCGTAGTTCCATCAACGAGTTGGATCATATTTTACCAGAAATAACTTTTCCAACGGTAGAAACATTGCGAGATTGCACTTACGAAGGTTTTCTCTATGTTTTGGGTAACTTGCTGCGAACCAGACGTTACGGAGCACAAGAATCTCGTACCGGAACAATGAAGAATTATCTAGTGGGAATTGCATTTTGTGACGGGGAAATTTTTAGTAATTTACATTTTACCCAAGCCCTTTATGATGCATTGAAAGGTGATATAAATGCTCCCATTAGCGATATTTTAATTCAAGCTAACTCCATAGCAAATAATTTACTTAATGATGAACCCGTGCGTAAAACGAATCTGATATTTGGTTCCGAATTACAAGAGTTAGTTAGTGAAGTTAATACAATTTATCAAGATGAAACCAAACTTGTAGAAACAATCACAAAACTTTCCGAACAAACTAAAACTTATGCATCTTCATTTGGAGCATTGAAGAAGAAAGGGAAAAAGAAATGAGTAATGAGTAATGAGTAATGAGTAATGAGTAATGAGTTACTTGTTGGTTAAATCTATAGGACTCATATTTGATTTTTGAAAATATACTGAGACTCAAAAGCTTATATAGCAAGCTTAAAAGCTAAAAACTCGTTCAGAAATCAAACCGGATTCCTATATTAGTCATAAACTGATAACAGTTAACTGATTTATGCTTCTATATCACTGTCTTTTGACCTTGCATGATAACGTATTTTTCGCAACTAGAGAAATGGGGATTCTCTATGAAACAGAAAAATATTTACATAATTGGGCGTTAAGTTTTGCATTATTTAATGTTGATTATATTCCCCATTCCTATCGCCTTCATGGAGAAAAAGCACAAAAACCAACTTATTTAGACGATAAGTCAGAGCAAAATTTACTGCATTTAAATCAAGCCAAAATTTACGTATTTCCAGCACAACCTATAATCTGGTCTTACCAAGTTAATACTTTTAAAGCTGCTCAGGTTGCATATTATGGAAAATCAAAACAATTTGGCGATAAAGGAGCCGATAAAAATTATCCGATTAATTATGGGAGAGCAAAGGAATTAGCAGTTGGTAGTAAATATCGTACCTATATTATTGCACCCGATCGAATTACAATTCCTCAATGGATTCGTTTAGGTAAATGGTCAGCGAAAGTTAAGGTCGAAAGCATAAAAATACCTGATTCAGTTATCAAAAAATCTTCAGGTGATTATACTTGTTCCCATCCTTTAAATCCTTTAGATTTATCTCATGATACTGATTTAATTCTATACAATCGAATTGTAATGCCACCTGTAAGTTTAATAAGTCAAGCAAGACTTTCAGGAGAATATTTTCAATCTATTGATAATCAGGAATGGCAAAATTTAAAAAGAGCAAATCCTGAATTACCAAATCAATTCCGTTTACCGAGGGGAACCTTATATGGAGCAAAAAATCTCATCGCAGCCTGATACATCTTCAAACTTGCATTCATTAGTAGTAGAATTAGCAGCTGCAGAAAGAGGAAAATTTTCACCAACTCTTTCCAGAGCACTCCATGCTTTGGTATTACGATGGTTGCATCTTGGTTCTCCGGAAGTTGCAGAATTTGTTCACAATACCCAAACCTCCCCCATTGGTATATCAAGATTACTAGGTAATCGTCGCCCTAAAGGAACTCAACCGGGAGATATATTTTATTTCCGAATTAGTCTTTTAGATGGCAATTTAATCGCACCTTTATTAAAAGGTTTAGAACAACAGGAAAGACAACCGGTAATTCTGGCAAAATTTCCCTTTATAATTCGGAATATCTACACCTTACCGGGAACTCATCCTTTAGTAGAAGCAACTAATTATGGTGCGATATCTAAAAACTCCAATTCTACAGATATTCAACTAACCTTTTTTTCACCTACAAGTTTCAAACAGCTTCAAAATATCCAAACATTTCCTTTACCCGAGCTAGTATTTAATTCCTTGCATAGACGCTGGAATCATTTTGCACCAAACGAATATAAATTTCCTCCTGTGGAATGGAGGGGATTAGTATCTGCTTACGAACTCAAAACCCATGCACTCAGAATGGAAGGTGGTGCAGAAATTGGCGCTCAAGGTTGGGTTCTTTATCGCTTTCGGGATGAAGAACAAGCCAAAATAGCCTCAGTTCTCGCTCATTTCGCTTTCTTCTCAGGAGTAGGACGGAAAACCTCAATGGGAATGGGACAGACGAGGATTGGGGGTTAGGGATTGGCGATTGGGATTCAATACAAATAGCAAAATAAAAACTAGTATATGGAATGGTGTGAGGTTTAATGAAACTTATACCAATTTGGAAGAATAGTGAGACAAATAAATTTTGTAGAGACGCGACATGATGACCTAACGGTCACGCTTCGCTAACGCGTCTCTACGGGATAATCTGTTGCAATGATTTTTCTTACTAACCTACTTAAATTGGGTTTATAGTAGCACTTCCACAGCCCAGCGATCCTATAAGACTTAAACCTAATAAAACTTATACCAATTTCAAAAAACACTGCTATACATCAACTTTTTGAGCAACTCTTTAAATCTATTCCCCGTTCCCTTCTAATAAAACCAAAAAATGAACGAACAAAATTATCTTCCCCTTGCATATTTGAATGCTTGGGAATATTGTCCGCGTCGATTTTATCTGGAATATCAGTTAGGAGAAAATGCAGATAACGAACATATTATCCTTGGTCGCCACTTACACCGCAATATTAATCATGAAGGTACATATCTGGAAGGAGATACGATTATCTATCGTCAACAGTGGGTATGGAGTAATCGCCTTTTAATTAACGGTATTATCGATGCGGTGGAACAACGAGATAACGAACTAATACCCCTTGAATACAAAAAGGGAAGAATGAACAATCATCTCAATGACCATTTTCAACTTTGTGGTGCGGCTTTATGTTTGGAAGAACGCACCGGTAAAACTATTACCAATGGCGAAATTTTCTATCATACTAACCGTCGTCGCGAACGAGTTCAATTTACCACAACTCTACGTCAGGCTACTGAAGAGGCTATTCAAGCAGCTAAGGAAGCTTTGGAAAAACCGATTCCAAGACCAATAGACCATCCAAAAAAATGTCGGGACTGTAGCCTCAAAGGTATTTGTTTACCAAAAGAAGTTAAACAATTAAGTTATCAAGTCTAATAAGTTCTCAGGTCTAAATTATGTCTGTACTTTATGTAACTCAACCAGAAGCTGTTTTAAGTAAAACTCACGAAGCATTTAAAGTCGCACTCAAGCAATCTGATGGTAGTTGGAAAAAACATTCTGTACCTGCTCAAACTGTTGAAGAAGTTGTTTTGATGGGTAACCCACAAGTAACCGGAGATGCTTTAGTTTATGCTTTAGAATTGGGAATGCCGGTTCATTACCTGTCTTATTTTGGTAAACACTTAGGTTCTACACTTCCTGCTTATTCCCGCAACGGTCAATTAAGACTGGCTCAATATGCTGCACATTGCGATCGCTCGCACAAACTAGAAATAGCTCAAACTATTGTTACCGGGAAAATTCATAATCAACATAGTGTTCTTTACCGCTATGACCAAAAAGATAATCCCCTCAAAAATAGAAAAAAATTAGTTCTAGAACAAACCACTCTTGATGAAGTTAGAGGTATTGAAGGTTTAGCCGCAAGGGAATATTTTGCTTGTTGGTCAGCAATATTACCAGACAAATGGTCATTTAACGGTAGAAATCGCCGCCCACCGACAGATCCGATTAATGCTTTACTGGGTTTTGCTTATGGACTTTTACGAGTTCAAGTCACAGCTGCAGTACATGTAGCAGGTTTGGATCCTTATATCGGTTATTTACATGAAACGACTCGCGGTCAACCTGCAATGGTATTAGATTTGATGGAAGAATTCCGCCCCCTTGTTGCTGATAGTTTAATTTTTGCAGTTATCAAACATAAAGAAATCAAGCCAGATGATTTTACTGAAAGTTTGGGTGCATATCGTCTTTGTGATAAAGGACGTAAAAACTTTCTTCAAGCATGGGAACGCAAAATGAATGATGAATTTAAACATCCAAATTTTGGTTATCGCTGCAATTACAGGCGTGCGATTGAATTACAAGCACGTTTATTCGGTCGTCACTTACAGGAAGGTATCCCTTACAAACCATTTACGCGCCGATGACAAAGTTATTTTATTTGATTATTTACGATTTACCCGACACCAAAGCAGCTAACAAACGCCGTACAAGATTACACAAATTGCTTTCTGGTTATGGGAAATGGACTCAATATAGTGTTTTTGAGTGTTTTTTAACCAAGTTGCAGTTTACCAAACTTCAGGTGAAAATAGAGAAGTTGATTAAGCAGCAGGAAGATTCGGTACGAATATACGTATTAGACGCTTTTGCTGTACGTAATACGATCGCTTATGGATCGGAGCAGCCGAAACATAATGAAACAATCATTTTGTAATCTTCTGCTACACTTATTTTTGACGGGGGAAAGCGAGGTCGAAAACCCCGGTGCCCCGTCAAAACGTCAGAACCTTGACAATTCAATAGTTTCAGAGTTTTGTTGCGAGGTGTTTCATAGTTTTGCGACCGCTGTAATGGGGTTTTTAAATTCCCCCAGCAAAATCGGTTGTGAAAATACCTTTATTATTAGGTTCTGGATGACCGGGTTTCTAATTACTTAATCCCGCTTGCGGGATTGAAACATCCTAAAAAGTCTTTAATTTTAAGCCCCAATGACGTTTCTAATTACTTAATCCCGCTTGCGGGATTGAAACATAAAATTTTTCTGCATTATATCCAGTCGCAAAGACGTTTCTAATTACTTAATCCCGCTTGCGGGATTGAAACGCTCGAAGCGGGGAAGATCAAAGCGATTAAAACACGTTTCTAATTACTTAATCCCGCTTGCGGGATTGAAACATTCTTGATGGTTTTTGCCCCAGCACCGACGATATGTTTCTAATTACTTAATCCCGCTTGCGGGATTGAAACTGAAATCGATAGAGATTTTAATGGAGCCGTGGGGATGTTTCTAATTACTTAATCCCGCTTGCGGGATTGAAACCGATCGCTAACCTCATTAAAATCAACTTCAGATGCAGTTTCTAATTACTTAATCCCGCTTGCGGGATTGAAACATAACGCAGACTTAATTAATTTAAAAAAACAATTGAGTTTCTAATTACTTAATCCCGCTTGCGGGATTGAAACTTACTAATCAATTGTATGAATTAGATTTTATTGCTGTTTCTAATTACTTAATCCCGCTTGCGGGATTGAAACCTATCCAAGTGACAGCAACGGCGGTTGCTATTTCAGTGTTTCTAATTACTTAATCCCGCTTGCGGGATTGAAACTCAAAATTACCAAATACAGTTTCATCGAATTTACCGAGTTTCTAATTACTTA
Source organism: Mastigocoleus sp. MO_188.B34 (assembly GCF_030065675.1). GTDB lineage: Bacteria > Cyanobacteriota > Cyanobacteriia > Cyanobacteriales > Nostocaceae > Mastigocoleus. Next base: position 6,729 of record NZ_JASJDK010000007.1, read on the forward strand.
ATCCCGCTTGCGGGATTGAAACACTTTAAAATCATTGGCATGAACCGGGAACGTCTTACGTTTCTAATTACTTAATCCCGCTTGCGGGATTGAAACGAATCTTATTACTCTTGGTTATGGTTTACTTTTTGGGAGTTTCTAATTACTTAATCCCGCTTGCGGGATTGAAACGAAAGGATCTTGACAGAGCATAGGTTTCTAGACGGGTTTCTAATTACTTAATCCCGCTTGCGGGATTGAAACATACCCATGCGCTGGGATTCTTTCTCGAACCATGCGAGTTTCTAATTACTTAATCCCGCTTGCGGGATTGAAACAATTGGCAACCGGAACCCTTGATAAAATCGCTGAAAGTTTCTAATTACTTAATCCCGCTTGCGGGATTGAAACTGGAAATAATCCATAACTGGGCATTGGTTCAAGATGTTTCTAATTACTTAATCCCGCTTGCGGGATTGAAACGGAATATATCGGTTAACTTCTGCCGTAAGCACTGTAAGTTTCTAATTACTTAATCCCGCTTGCGGGATTGAAACTTATCATTTATCAACAATAAAATTAATGCCAATAAAGTTTCTAATTACTTAATCCCGCTTGCGGGATTGAAACACTTTAGATGTTTTTACAGTTCCGCTAGAACTACGAGTTTCTAATTACTTAATCCCGCTTGCGGGATTGAAACACAAAGGTACGGATACCCGGATCTAATGCAACGACGTTTCTAATTACTTAATCCCGCTTGCGGGATTGAAACTTGTAATTGGTCTAATTACTTTGATGGATTTAATAAGTTTCTAATTACTTAATCCCGCTTGCGGGATTGAAACCTCCATTATTCCTAATCGCAAATTCATCATATTGTTGTTTCTAATTACTTAATCCCGCTTGCGGGATTGAAACTTCCGGCCCATTTCACCAGGACGCAACAGACAGTAGTTTCTAATTACTTAATCCCGCTTGCGGGATTGAAACAATATGCTAAATAGCTATTATTATCCATCGGACAAAGTTTCTAATTACTTAATCCCGCTTGCGGGATTGAAACAACTGAGTTTAGAAATCAATACGGTTTATCTTACGGTTTCTAATTACTTAATCCCGCTTGCGGGATTGAAACTTCCCATATTTCCCATAGCTGGTCATAATCAAGGTCGTTTCTAATTACTTAATCCCGCTTGCGGGATTGAAACCACCATCATCCCAAAACTGGCTACTCATGGAAGAAAAGTTTCTAATTACTTAATCCCGCTTGCGGGATTGAAACCAAAAACTGGAGAAATGCTACCAGAAAAATCTATTCGAGTTTCTAATTACTTAATCCCGCTTGCGGGATTGAAACCCTTGAGCAACAGAGGAAAGGAAAAGGTTAACTTGGGTTTCTAATTACTTAATCCCGCTTGCGGGATTGAAACAAAACTTCAACTTGATTTTCAAAAGTCAATAACGTAGTTTCTAATTACTTAATCCCGCTTGCGGGATTGAAACTTTGACCATTAGAGATATCAAGACACTCCTGATAGGTTTCTAATTACTTAATCCCGCTTGCGGGATTGAAACTTAATTTATAGAATTTGACAAATGCAACTATCAATAGTTTCTAATTACTTAATCCCGCTTGCGGGATTGAAACAATAGTTGATTACCTTTTGACCGCCGCTGCGGTAGCGTTTCTAATTACTTAATCCCGCTTGCGGGATTGAAACGTCAACCTGGGTTGACAACCTAGCCCAGTTTTCAAAGTTTCTAATTACTTAATCCCGCTTGCGGGATTGAAACAGGAAACCGAAATCTGAACATTCTGTTCAGCAGCAGTTTCTAATTACTTAATCCCGCTTGCGGGATTGAAACTAAATAAAACATTAAGACCGAAATATTATATTAAAAGTTTCTAATTACTTAATCCCGCTTGCGGGATTGAAACAAATAACAATATTAGAAAGTTGTTTACTTCCAGAAAGTTTCTAATTACTTAATCCCGCTTGCGGGATTGAAACTCTTCAAGGGTCCAATCCCGATCACCTTGTTCATAACGTTTCTAATTACTTAATCCCGCTTGCGGGATTGAAACAAAGATGCTTGGTTTTGTATTTTTTATGACATGCAAGTTTCTAATTACTTAATCCCGCTTGCGGGATTGAAACATAGCAGTTCCCGCCCGGTTAAATCCAATATTAGTTGTTTCTAATTACTTAATCCCGCTTGCGGGATTGAAACGCTCAATTATGTGCTGGATTAGATGGACAGATCATGTTTCTAATTACTTAATCCCGCTTGCGGGATTGAAACAAGTCAAGTTTTGCGCTATACATAGGATAAATTAAAGTTTCTAATTACTTAATCCCGCTTGCGGGATTGAAACTAGCCCAATTCATCTTCTTCTAGTTCGTTTTCATTGTTTCTAATTACTTAATCCCGCTTGCGGGATTGAAACAGTGGCATGATCCACGCTTTCGTACGGATATCACAGTTTCTAATTACTTAATCCCGCTTGCGGGATTGAAACATCATCGAATAAACTGCAAATAATCGCTGGGGCTACGTTTCTAATTACTTAATCCCGCTTGCGGGATTGAAACTGACCAGAATATCTCACGTCGTGAGACTATTTATGAGTTTCTAATTACTTAATCCCGCTTGCGGGATTGAAACTTCTATCATACAACATCTTTGCTAAAGGAGTAAAATGGTTTCTAATTACTTAATCCCGCTTGCGGGATTGAAACGGAATCTTGTCAAGAGGAATGTCAATAGGACTAATTGTTTCTAATTACTTAATCCCGCTTGCGGGATTGAAACGTTCACAAAATTAAGCCTGCATTTACTAACCTTGAAGTTTCTAATTACTTAATCCCGCTTGCGGGATTGAAACTTCATGCTATCGACTGGGAATTACAGAATAGGCGCTCGTTTCTAATTACTTAATCCCGCTTGCGGGATTGAAACATCCCTTTACGGGCCGTTTCGTTAGTTACTACTACGTTTCTAATTACTTAATCCCGCTTGCGGGATTGAAACTTTCCAAAAAGGTTTTTTAGCATCTACTCTTTGAGTTTCTAATTACTTAATCCCGCTTGCGGGATTGAAACGATTCGTTGGTTTAACTGGGCAATGGTTCCTTCTAGTTTCTAATTACTTAATCCCGCTTGCGGGATTGAAACAAAGAATTTAATGTTGGTGACTGGCGGTATCTAGGTGTTTCTAATTACTTAATCCCGCTTGCGGGATTGAAACGTTTAGCATCTGCATTAACGTCTGTTCTTCCTTCAAGTGTTTCTAATTACTTAATCCCGCTTGCGGGATTGAAACCTCTATTATAGAAATTCACCCTGTAGGTCACGATGGGTTTCTAATTACTTAATCCCGCTTGCGGGATTGAAACAAATATTCAAACCATTATGATATCAAAAGTATGCCTGTTTCTAATTACTTAATCCCGCTTGCGGGATTGAAACCAATCCCTTTCGTGTCACTCAACACTTGCTGACGTGTTTCTAATTACTTAATCCCGCTTGCGGGATTGAAACAGATAGATAAACAGGTTTATGAGCAACGCTATGAAGTTTCTAATTACTTAATCCCGCTTGCGGGATTGAAACTAACCGCTCTAAAATGCTCTGGGCAAGGCTTCTAAATGTTTCTAATTACTTAATCCCGCTTGCGGGATTGAAACCTTTTGACCTTAAAGAGTTCTACTTAGATTTTCAGAAGTTTCTAATTACTTAATCCCGCTTGCGGGATTGAAACTCTTCAAGCTTTAGCGCTTCCAGTTCATTATTCAACTGTTTCTAATTACTTAATCCCGCTTGCGGGATTGAAACATTCATCCCAATGACCAAGAAATAATCCAATAACGCTGTTTCTAATTACTTAATCCCGCTTGCGGGATTGAAACTCGAAACTCCCCAACCAACAGACACTTTAATTGAATGTTTCTAATTACTTAATCCCGCTTGCGGGATTGAAACAAGTCTCAGGTTCACTGCTAAAATCCATGCCTGTTTGTTTCTAATTACTTAATCCCGCTTGCGGGATTGAAACATTCACCATTCTTTAAATGCAAGCTAGCGCCAGGAGTTTCTAATTACTTAATCCCGCTTGCGGGATTGAAACTTCTATATTCACATTTACTCTTTGCACTAAACCCAGGTTTCTAATTACTTAATCCCGCTTGCGGGATTGAAACAGTTTATCTTTAAAGAAACGAGTAGAAAATGCAAAGTTTCTAATTACTTAATCCCGCTTGCGGGATTGAAACGTTGATTGAAGTATCTACTTGGGATAAAGCATGAAGTTTCTAATTACTTAATCCCGCTTGCGGGATTGAAACTTTAATTATTATAAAGAAACAATACAAAAATTCTAGTTTCTAATTACTTAATCCCGCTTGCGGGATTGAAACAATATAAAACAACCGTATTCAAAACTGAGCCGTCGTGAGTTTCTAATTACTTAATCCCGCTTGCGGGATTGAAACGAGCGTGTCAATTTTGATGAGTACTTACGTGCTTCTAAAGGTTTCTAATTACTTAATCCCGCTTGCGGGATTGAAACGGGCGGGTGTTTCTATGAACGGGCTGAAGAAACAATGTTTCTAATTACTTAATCCCGCTTGCGGGATTGAAACATTATTTTTGAATGCCCAATCTAAGAGCAAGTTTAGTTTCTAATTACTTAATCCCGCTTGCGGGATTGAAACAAATCTTAGCAATCATTTTTAAGGTTGTGCTTTTGCCGTTTCTAATTACTTAATCCCGCTTGCGGGATTGAAACTTCATCTGGAGGGATTATTACAGCACAATAATCAAGTTTCTAATTACTTAATCCCGCTTGCGGGATTGAAACTTCAGTCGGAGATAAGGATATACAAACTTTGTATTGTTTCTAATTACTTAATCCCGCTTGCGGGATTGAAACTTTTTTGCCTTCTTTGGTTTGAGTCAAGTCAAAGGTTTCTAATTACTTAATCCCGCTTGCGGGATTGAAACATATTGCCGGGTAGACAGTGTACACATTATTGTTCCTGGTTTCTAATTACTTAATCCCGCTTGCGGGATTGAAACTACCTGGTTTAGGAATGACACCTCATTTGCGTATTTGTTTCTAATTACTTAATCCCGCTTGCGGGATTGAAACTTAATGCTTTTGTTGCTGGGTTTGTAGGCGTTGCTGTTTCTAATTACTTAATCCCGCTTGCGGGATTGAAACAAATGCGCGGTGTCTGTTTCTAGCTCTAATCTGTGAGTTTCTAATTACTTAATCCCGCTTGCGGGATTGAAACGAAATGTTTCATTTGAAGGAAATCATAAATACGATTGTTTCTAATTACTTAATCCCGCTTGCGGGATTGAAACTTCCAGCCTGTAACTTGTTGCATCCATACTCGGATGTTTCTAATTACTTAATCCCGCTTGCGGGATTGAAACGTGGTGGATCTTGAGAATCAAGTTGCAAATTTGGAGGTTTCTAATTACTTAATCCCGCTTGCGGGATTGAAACTACCTGTTACTTTCCAGTCACGACGCTTACTATTTAAAGTTTCTAATTACTTAATCCCGCTTGCGGGATTGAAACATAGTACGGGAGTAGCAGATATTATTGGCTATATGGTTTCTAATTACTTAATCCCGCTTGCGGGATTGAAACAACTGTGCTTCTAAACACACATACTCTATACCCCTGTTTCTAATTACTTAATCCCGCTTGCGGGATTGAAACACTTCAATCGTTACGTTGAGCCGTTTGTAGGCGGGGGTTTCTAATTACTTAATCCCGCTTGCGGGATTGAAACTTAGCTGCAGGATCAGTTTTTCTATTACTTTTGATAGGTTTCTAATTACTTAATCCCGGAAACGGGATTGAAACGTTCAATTCTTAATCAGATATAAAAGAGGTTTCAAGTTTCTAATTACTTAATCCCGCTTGCGGGATTGAAACTGCTTGCGTCCCCATACTCGCTTATCTTTTCATAAGCAAGTTTCTAATTACTTAATCCCGGAAACGGGATTGAAATATCTCTAAAATACTCACCTGTTCCCCGTTCCCTCTTCCCCTTTAATAATACTCACTATCGATATTTCTAGAAGGTGGTTGCGTTGGAACCTTACCAGTATTACGAACATTAACAAGTCGATTAATCATATCAAACCAAAATGGTGCACCCATAGAAATCGCAATACCACTAACAATCCAACCAACAAATATAAAACCCCAACGTAAAATTTTCTGTGGGAATAAATTTGATCCACTAAAAGTCCAGCTAATAATTTTTTGAAACAAAGGAATACCATCAGAATTATTAGTTTGTCCTCCCTCTAATCCTTGATAACTCGTTAATGTCTTCACACCTGCTTGTGATCTTGCTCCCGTTTCTGCTTCAGAATCCCAATCTAGTTGTTTTCGTAAATTTGTCTCTGTCCATCCCACAGGTAAAGAAATATCTGTTAATGCTGAGTCCGTTGATTCTTTGATATCCCTTAAATGAACTTGCATTTCTTGTGCTGTTATTACACCAGTTTCTTGACTCTTTTGACTCAAAACATTACTTGCATTTTGAGTGACGGTCTGACGTAAAACAGAATCTTTTGATAACCTGCTAACCATATGGAAAGTATCCGCATTAGCACCTAAAGCAAGTAATAAACCAATCAGTACTGCAACTCCTTTAGCATTACGCTTGTAGACACCGGATGCTCTATCCATAGATTTATCAAATGAGTTCTCCAGATGTCTGCGTAGCGAAATAATTCCCTCTTCTGTATCAATTACTTTTGTTCGAACACCTCGAGCCATTGCTGTCAGGTTATCAGATAGAGATGGAGGTAAATTTTGAATAAATGTTTCAATCTTTTGATGAGTAGCGTTATCCTTTCTCTTTAAAACTTTTGCGGCTTGTTGATAAACATCTGTACTAGTATCTACTAATTTTATTACTTCATTAATATTAGGTCTTAGTCCTGCCAATAAAATTGTTCTGTCAAAATCGGAGAACATCTCTTTATGTAGTGATTTTAAACGGAAAATAGCTCGTTTTGATAGTTCATTATCACCAACATTTAATTTTAAATTATCTATATATCGTTCTACACTAGTAGCTAAGTAACTAATTGTTCCATTTAAAGTTGCTTTTTTTTCCTCAAAGTTTAAAACAGCTCGTTCAAAATCTGCTTCTAACTGAATAAATTCTCGATTTGCATTATTGAGAAAAACTTGAAAGTCTTCGTCTAAACTATTTTCCTGACTTAACTTATCTAAAACTTGTTGAATTTCTGTTAAACGTTCTTTTGTAAATAATTCTAATCTTGATTCAACCAAGTTTTGCACTAATTCAGGAAGATGTAAAGTATCGAGTAAACTAGAAGCAAAACTTCCACCAGGAATGTAAGAAGGTGCGCTACGCTGCTTTTCACCAAAAAAAGTTTCGTTTTGACCCATTCCCGCTCTCGGTTTTTTGAATAGGCGATATAATCTCGCAAACAACCAGGTAAAACGTCGTGGTAATGTAGCCATAAATCCTTTGGCTTCTTGATTTAAACTTTTAATTAGTGGATTGCTGTAAATCTTGTTTGCAAGATAAATTACTTTTGCTTCTTCCGACGTACGCGCATCACCACCTAATAAAATTTCTATAGATTTTCTTAAATGTTGGGCTCGCCATTGAAATACTGTTGCAATCATTTCTTGAATTTCTGCAGCAAGTAAGCTCAAACTCAAGTAAATAAAGATTAATCCTAATGTAACATCAAAAATTAGGGGTAAATTCACCTTAGTAGCTCCTGTGGGGTATAAATATTTTTTGTTGCTATCGATTATGCAAACTTTCCAGGCAAAATATTTAGTAATAAGAATCTTTGGTAACAAATTTAATAAAAATGAGGTAGTAATGTCAAAAAAGATAACTACTCATGGGAAATAACTGATTTCAAGGATAACCAGTTCAAACACTTGAAATTTATCTAAAGATAAATTAAGAGTTTTAACGTATTTAAGTTTTCATTTCACATTGAGATTTAATTTTAGATTTAATTTTAAGTTAAATTTAAATTTAAAATTTATGAAGCATCAAATAAACGTCAAACCAATTCAAGTTGTGAGTTTTTTTGCAAATATTACAAAGTTATAATGTTCGCTTTCGGGAACATATAAAATTTTTACTGACCGCTATCAACCTAATTTGATTAAACCAAAAAACTATTATTACCCTTATGGGGCTATGGAACATGTTGATCGCCAAGCAAAATAACTTCTGAGATTATGCCAAGAAAAAGCTTTAGTTGGAGTGATGCAAAAATAACATATCCTGCAATTGCAAAACGAATTGATTTTGTATGGTTCCTAGTTTTACTATCTGCGGCAGTATTAATTTTTACGATTGATTTAGGGAGTTTACCACTAAGGGATTGGGATGAAGGTACTGTAGCACAGGTCGCTCGAGATATTTGGCGTGCTCCAACAGATTCTATGGTTTGGCTGTATCCAACCATCGCAGGAGAACCATACCATAACAAACCACCTTTAGTGCACTTGTTAATTGCGTGGACTTATTCTTTGGGTGGTGTAAATGAATGGACAACTCGTCTACCAGGGGCAATTTTAACAGCTTTTTCTGTACCTTTGCTTTATTGCATCGGGCGAGAAATATTCCGTCAGCGTTTGGTTTGTGTCTACAGTGCATTAATTTATCTGACGATGTTACCGGTAGTCCGTCACGGTCGTTTAGCGATGCTGGATGGAGCTGCATTATGCTTTTTTATGGTGATGATGCTGTGCTTATTAAAAGCGCGTCGTGATATGCGTTACAGCTTGGGTGTGGGGATTGGATTTGGTTTAATTTGCTTGACAAAAGGAATGTTGGGTATCTTATTGGGAAGCATTGCGATTATTTTTATTTTTTGGGATACCCCTCGCCTACTTTTTAGCCCTTATATGTGGCTGGCTATTTTCATCGGTAGCATACCTGTCATATCATGGTACGGAGCTCAGATATGGCGCTACAGTGATATTTTCACCAATGAAGGTTTAGTACAACAATCCCTCAGTCGTATTTGGCAACCTGTTGAGGGAAATAAAGGACAACCTTGGTACTACTTATTAGAAATTTTAAAATATAGCTTCCCGTGGCTGATTTTTTTCCCATCCAGTCTACGTTTTACTTGGGCTAATCGCAACTTAAGTTGGGCAAAATTAATCATTGTATGGTTTGGAGTTTATTTAGTTACCATTTCTTTCATGAGTACCAAACTTCCATGGTACGTCTTTCCGATTTATCCGAGCATTGCTTTATCCTGCGGAGCCTTATTAGTCAACTCAGAAAATCTACCCCTACTTACACCTTATCCCCGAAGTTGGTTTGTTACTTTAATTTTGATTGCTGTAATAGCCACAGGTGGTAGTATTTATTTTGCTTTTAGCCTCACACCTGAAGTAGATTTGGCAGTGATTTTTGTCACACTTTCCATCACAATGATTTTAACTGCGACTTTGATGCAAAAAGGTGACAAACAGTTTATTATAATTCTTTTATGGGGAACTTATATCTCTTTAATATTATTAATGACATCAAATCATTGGCTTTGGGAACTTAATGAAAGATATCCAGTGAAGCCCGTCGCTGCAATGATTCAACAAGTTAACCCACCGACGAGAAAAATTTACACTTCCTTTGCAGAAAATCGCCCTTCTTTAAACTTTTATAGCGATCGCATCATTATTCCCACACCAGAAATAGGAAAACTGCAAAAACTTTTGAATATTTTGCAAACAGAAAAACATCCTTACTTACTTGTGGACAAGCCAACTTTGGCAAGTCTATCTCAAAAATCGATCAATGTAGTTGGGGAAACTGATAATTGGGTTTTAGTTACAAAAAACACTGAACAAAATAAAATCTAGTTTATATATAGCTTATGAATTGTATCTCCTATAATCTCCTAACCCTTGAGCGAAAAAGATTACAAGAGTAAATATCTAGTAAAAAACTCCTATTTAGAAATGATGTATACCGCAACATTAAAGTATTATTTGATATACTCTTACTGAAAACTGTGGAAGAGGCTATGAATCCCAGAGGGAAAAACTCGCTGGGATTTTTTTTTGTTTTTCTACTCTTGCTTTTCAGTGTTTAGTTCTTGATGGGTAGTATTATTTGTATCTGTATGTTGTTGGCTAGTAGCTAGTACTCCCAAAACAATAAAAATTCCCACCATAAAGGAAAGCAAAGGACGTTTAAGAAGAACAAAATCCCGTAAAATTCTCGCTATTGGTTGACTTTGGCGGCGCAGAGTTGATGAAATCATTATTCGCTTGAGCACAAACGGGTCTCGAACATAATTACCGCTCTTGCAAACTACTATTCGTTCTTGACAATACGGACAAGTGTATAATCCTGTACAGCTTTTAATCGGCTTAGGAGCCGCATCTTTCTGACAAATCGGGCAAGTAAGATAATGATTATCAAATGTGTGCGTATTCATTTAATTAGTCAGCCTCGTCCACTTAATCGCTGTATAACAATATCTATATTGATGTTCCAAAAATGCAGATCTTGATCGATATTGGTCTTATTTATTGAATGCCTCATTTCATATCAACTGATATAGTCCGTCAAATCGAACCCACTTAGCATTAAAGTTTTACAATATTGCAAATACCACAGAACCTTTAAACATTACGTCAAGAAAGACGTCAATAATTTGCATACAGATGCATAGAAGTTCATCATATTTGCATGATGTAAACCATTGGATATTAAAATTATCTTTCATAGCGTAGAGGCTTAGCATAGCAGTGCTGTACCTCCATCTGCTTTGCTCAAATCTGATAGACCACTAGTCTTACGCTTGCGTTTCAACTTACTATCGTTTAACAGCTGCAACACGAGTATAGCTAGATTTACTTGAAGATGACTCGGCATATCCAAAAGTTTTAAATTTGAAATCTTGAATTTGAAATCTTGAATCCGAAATATCCAAGTCAAAATTATGAACTTGGAACCGTAAACTTTAAAGCAATAACTTGAAAGCGCGAACTTTATGAACTTGAAAATATCGATTTGACAGTGTGACCTTTAATTTTGCGCTTGGAATATTACAGCAGATTAATGTGATTAATACGACACAATTAATTTTTGCTGCATCCAATCTCATTTCAAACTCCAAACAGATTGACTTCTTGGAGGCATAAGCCTCACTTAGAACTCACCCCAAAGATTTAATTTACTACTATTTAAGCATTATGCAGATAAAATTTTGGATAATCTATTAGGACAATCTATTAGTTTTATCAAAGTTTTGCATATCAGAGTTATTCCTTACTTGTATCTAGGGGTTCATTATCTAGAGGTTCATTCAATCATCTCTCACGATCGCAAATAAGAGAGAATTTTTAAATTTTTTATTATTTTTATTTTGTTTGACTCGATCTGTTAGTAAAGTCATGGCTGGCTCTAGAGACAATAAATTCCCGAACTAAGTTTTTGTTCGAGTTTAATTATTTTACTCAAAACCTGTTAAAGAATGCCATCGAGTTTATTAGTTTAAATTACACTACTGCTTTTTCTTTTCGATTTAAATGTGTCACATCTTACATACAAGAAAATTAATCTTAAAATATACAACTTAGCTGGTTTTTATTAATAGCTGATACACAAATATTTTCCTACAAGGAGTCCAAGCAAGGTATTCAGTTTTGAACAAATCTTAACTCAATTCAAATTTACGCGTATTTTTACTGATAAATTTAAGTTATGAAAGAAAATAAAAAATACTATTTTATCCCCAAAAAAACCAAATAATTAAATAAATATTATTCAATAGCAATGTAGTAGGCTGGCAATTAAGTAAAATTTAAAAGAGCTGCCTCAACGTTCGTAATTTGTTGGGCAACTCTTATAAATATGTATGACATCAAAAGCAGAGATACATTACTCCATAGCATAGGGCATCTTTACTTAAAAATGTCACTTTTTTCTCAGATATCAATTTTACTACTGAAATGCTAGGAAAATCATGTAATATCGTCTGATTTGAGTTAGAAATGACTAATTTGGTCAAAAGTAAAACACAGATGCAAGGGTATTTTTTCTTGAACCGAAACAAATCATTTATAGTTAATTTACTGGCTATCTACAGAAAATAAGAAACAGCAAGCTCTACATAAAGGCTGATATCAGATATTAGATATTAGGCAATAGCCAACAGACAAAAAGTCTATTGACCATCGATTTATAACTAATGACTAATAACAGAATCGCATTCAGCGTAATGTACCGTAGGTATTGCTTGGCGTTAGCCATTAAATAATAAATATTTTATGCTGTAGCTTCCATTGCTTCGCCAACTTCACTATCGTCTGAATCTACTTGTCTCAAACGAATATGCTTTTTACCTAGGGTGATTATAAATTCATCTCCAGGTTTGAGGTTCATTTGTTTTGTATAAGCCGAACCTATTAATAAATTGCCGTTAGACTGTACGCTAATTCTATAGCTAGCACTACGTCCCCCACGTCCATTAGCGCCAGCAGAAGTATCTAACTGAATACCTTCAGCATCAATTAGAGCATTTAAGAATTTCATCATATTGACGCGTTCTATACCATTCTTAGTAACGGTATAGTAGCCACACTCTTTAGCTTTTTCTTCTTTACTTAGGTTTTCTAGTTCTTTGACTTTCTTGAGAAGTTCTTCACCAACTAGAGGTTCAATCTTTTTCTGTTTAGCCATCAACTTAGGTCGAAAATGAATTGTTTAACCGGTGGAATCGATTTTATTTTAGCTGACATTTTGCTTTGCGGGAACAATATCCTTTAACTTTTTATATCAGCTTAGCCAAGTATATTACATTCATCGATGTAAATGTTGCATGATTATTAATATTCACCTTAGAAATCTATTTTATATGCTCTCAATCACGATAAATATATATAGTTTGTAAATTACTAGCGGATTGTTATTGTTTAAGATTCCTAAAGTAACTGATTATAGCTAACTCGCATATATTTAATAGTTAAGAGATTATGAATGGTTTTTATATGCTTATTCCAAAATAATATTAGTAATTGACATAAAGAAAAACAAAACTTGCCCTAATGAAACTTACCACTAAAGGACACTACAGTGTCAAAGCATTGTTAGATTTAAGCTTGCAGCCAGATAATCGTCTAGTATCGACTAGAAAAATCGCGAAACGACAAGATATTCCTGCTCCATATCTGGAAAAATTATTAATAGAAATGCGTCGTGCAGGTTTAGTGAAATCTATTCGTGGTGCCCATGGTGGATATCAATTAGCACGACAACCGGCAAAAATATCATTAGGAGAAATTTTAGAAGCAGTGGGTGAAACCGTAGAACCTCTACCTCATCATCAAGCTTCTCCCGGACAACCGGAAGATTGGGTAACATTTAGTCTTTGGCAAAGATTACATGAAAAACTCAAAGAAGCCCTATATAGTATTACCCTTGCTGACCTTTATTACGATGCTCGTAGTTGGCAAGCTTCGTTAGGTGAAGAAGCTAGTTTTGTGGTTTAGTTATTTGTGATTTGTCATTAGTCATTCATCATTATTGGTTATGAGATGACAATAAAAAACTATCTTCGTAGCTTTCGCTAGAAAGGTGGATAAAACCAAGGGCAAAATACAAATGACTTCTATTCTTGTTTTAATTTTTGCTGCTAGCTTAGATTATTTAATTGGCGATCCTGAAACTTGGCTGCACCCAGTACAAGTTATCGGATGGCTAATTTCCTACTTGACGAAATTTTTCCTAAAAATATCTGGCGATCGCCCTGCAATCCAGCGTTTATTAGGAAGTATCCTTGGCGTTATTATTATTTTTGGTAGTGGTATTATTTCCTGGTCATTAATTGAAACTGCAACCTCAATACATCTACTTTTAGGAATAACTTTACAAATTATTCTCCTTGCTAGTTGTTTTGCTCTTAAAAGTTTAAGAGCTGCTTGTGATAATGTTGTTCAACCTTTAATAATTGGAAACATTTCTCAAGCTCGCTCAAACTTGAGCAAGTATGTTGGTAGGGACACAGACAATCTTAGTGAATCAGAAATTTTACGTGCTGTCTTAGAAACAGTAACAGAAAATGCTACCGATGGAGTAATGGCTCCGTTATTTTATGCAATCATTGGTTCTTTTGTACCATTTATTGGACCAGTTCCTTTTGCCGTAGCATATAAAGCCAGCAGTACCCTGGATTCAATGGTGGGTTATCGGGAAGCCCCATATACTCATATCGGATGGTTCAGCGCCCGTTTGGAAGATTATCTCACCTGGATTCCTTGTCGGTTAACGGTAATCACCTTGGCTTTAATTTCACGCAAGCCTCAAAGAGTCTGGCAAATTTGTTGTCAAGATGCAGTTAAAGACCCCAGCCCTAACTCGGGTTGGAGTGAATGTGCTTATGCTGCGATTTTAGGGGTACAAATGGGTGGGACAAATTGGTACCGTGGTGTAGCCAAGCATAAACCACTTTTAGGAAAATCAATTTATCCAATAACGGCTGATTCTTTGGCTCAAGCTCTACAAATTACTCGTTTTTGCTTTTTGCTTTGGTTGGGGGGGGGGACATCTCTACTCTTTCTTGCCCTGAGTAAGTAATGATTAGAGTAAGAACCAGACATTATTGGTTTTACTAAGAAAGAAAAATTCAGAAAAAATAGCTTATACCAGCAATAAAGGAAGATATCGGCTTCTTACAGCCATTAGGAATATAATATGGTATCTCCGGCAAATTACATATGACAAATAGGATTATATTACGCTGTTCCTAATCTCTTCCAATAAAGGGAAGACGAACCCAAAGCTGTAATAGGAGAATTAAGGGTAATTGAGCATAATTGATATAAATTTAAACTCATTTTTACATTCCAACCCACTTTGCTTTGATTCCCATTTTGAAAATCTGTATAATTAATGACTCAGTGGTATCGGCCTATGAATGCATCAGTTAAAGTTGTAGAAATTCTTTCCGCCGAAGAGCTTCGTCGTACTCTAACACGTTTAGCGTCTGAGGTTGTAGAAAGAACGCGCGATCTATCGCAACTGGTATTGCTTGGTATTCACTCTAGAGGCGTTCCCTTGGCGCGAGCTTTAGCAAGAAATATAGAGGTGCTTGAAGGGGTTGCGCCTTATGTTGGAGCGATAGATATTACTTTTTATCGGGATGACCTTGACAAAATTAGTTTGCGAACGCCAGCAAAAACTAATATTCCCATCGATTTAACAGGGAAAACGGTTCTGCTGGTAGACGACGTAATTTTTAAAGGTAGAACAGCCCGAGCAGCGTTAAATGCAGTCAATGAATATGGTAGACCGGAAACCATTCGATTAGCAGTTTTGGTAGATCGTGGTCATCGAGAAGTTCCAATTCATCCGGACTTTATTGGTAAACAATTACCTACAGCAAAAGAAGAAATCGTCAAAGTTTACTTGCAAGATTACGATGGACGTGATGCTGTAGAGTTAATGGAAGATTGAAGTTATATTCAGTTAACAGTGAGCTTGTAGAGACGCGTTAACGCAGTGTGCTAGCCCGCGCCCAAAGGGCGAACGTCCGTAAGGGCGCGCAACCCGTAAGGTCATAATATCGCGTCTTTAACCTTATGGTATTTACCACTCGCAAAGAATTTTGAACAAGTGGATATAAACAAATATTACCCGTCAGCACGGGATAAATTTTATCCTTCGTTAGTACAACAACTTAAACTGCGAACGTGAATTTGTCCTGCATCGTTGTCAAGTACAACAAAGACCTCCCACTTCCAAATTTTCTGGTCGATCACCAAATTTCAACGTACAACCGGGCTAGCGTGGTGATGCACCAAATACCACTTACCACCAAGTAGTTCAAATACATTGGTTGCTAATGATTTAGCTTCCATTTTTTTTCCATTTACTACCTGCATAACATTCTCGGTGAGAACAATATAAGCAATGTTTTCTCGAATTTCTGTTGAATGAATATCCGTATTTATCTCAATATATGCAGTATTTTGAAATATTTTCTCCCAAGATTTGCTAATATCCTTCCATCCTCGCAACACATCCCAACCTGGATGGACACAAATACTCCCAGTACCCTGGGACCAAACCGAACTCATGGTCTTAATATCTTTTTTCTCAAATGCTCGATAAAAAGCTGTATTTATAGCGAACAATTCAGAATGGTCGGTCATAATTTTTGATGGGGATTGGGGATTGGGGATTGGGGATTGGGTAATAGTTATCCAAAACCGGTAACTGGTAACTGTTAACTGACAACTGTTAACTGACAACTAACCCATTCTCACGTTATCAATAGTTTGCAACAATTGTTTAGCAGTATAAGGTTTGGCAAGAAAAGCTTGGACACCGATATTAGTTACCGCATTGAGTTTTTCAGTTGTAGCAAGTCCGCTAACAGCAATTATTTTGACCGTAGGATTGATTTTTTGCAAAGTACGAATAGTTGTAATTCCATCCATTGACGGCATAATCATATCTGTAAGAACAATGGAAATTTCATCGCGATGTTCTGCGTACAAAGCAATAGCTTCAATTCCATCTTTAGCAGTAATGGCTTTATAGTTGTGAGTTTCCAAAGATGTTTTGGTCACATTACGAATTGAATCCTCGTCATCAACAACTAAAATTAGCTCGCCATTACCATGGGGAAATTCTAAGTCTGCTTCTTCCTGATACTCCTTAGTTTGCTGGGCTGGTAAATAAATTTTAAATTGACTCCCATGACCAATCTCACTAAATACTTGGATAAAACCTCCATGGCTTTTAACTATACCAAGCACAGTAGATAGTCCAAGCCCAGTACCTTTACCAAGTTCTTTTGTTGTGAAAAATGGTTCAAATATGCGATCGAGAATGTCTGGACGAATACCTACCCCAGTATCAGTAATATTAATTACTATATAACTGCCTTCCCGGGCATCAAGATCCATTTGAGCGTAATTTTCATCAACAACCATATTTTCGGCTGCGATACTTAACTTACCGCCATTTGGCATGGCGTCGCGGGCATTAACACACAAGTTCATTAGTACTTGATGTAGTTGGGTTGTATCGCCAGAAACGGTCCACAAATTTTGTGGAATGTAAGTGGAAACTTCTATTGATTTGGGAAAAGTTTCTCTGACCACTTGTTTAATTTCCCAAATTAAATGTCTGATTTGTAAGATTCTGCGATCGCCTTCAATTCCCCGAGTAAATGAAAGCACTTGCTTAACTAAATTTGCACCGCGTTTGGAATTATTAATTAATATTGGTAATAACTTTTTACTACGTTCGTCTTTAAGTTGTAATTCTAGTAACTGAGCAGTCATTAAAATTGGAGCCAGAACGTTATTTAAATCATGAGCAATACCGCTAGCCAAAGTGCCAATACTTTCCAGTCTTTGAGCACGTAAAAATTGTGATTCTAGTAGCTTTTTCTGGGTTACATCAGTATTTACAACTAGGATAGTTTGTGATTTGTGGTCGAATTCTCTGACTAAAGTCCAACGACTTTCAACAATAAGATTTTTACCAGATTTTGCTGTTTGGTGTAATTCCCCTTCCCAAGCACCTTTTTCAATTAAGGTATTTTGGGCTGCTTCGATTTGCTGTAAATTTTTTTCATGCCACAACTGCGATATCTTTTTCCCAATTGCTTTTTCTTTCGAATATCCATAAAGATACTCTGCTGCTTTGTTCCAAAATAAAATTTTACGTTCCAGATCGCAAACAAAAATTGCATCGGTTGCAATATCGAGTAATGCTGCTTGGGCGCGAATTTTTTGCTGAGTTTGCTTGCGTTCGATCGCATAACGTATAGAACGTTCTAATAAAGGTGCATTTATCTGCCTTTTTTCCAAGTAATCTGCTGCACCGGCTTTCATAGCTTCAATATCTATTTCTCGATCGCCTTTACCTGTAAGTAAAATAATAGGAGCACTACAACCCATCTCTTGGGCTTCGCGTAATAGATCTAGCCCGTTGCTAGTGCCTAAGCGATAATCTATAAGGTAAACATCGAATTCATTATTTTTTATAGCAGTTTTAGCAGCTTGATAATTATCAACCCATTCCACAGAACAATAATCTGACTGGAATTCGCCAAACCAGTCACGAATTAAAATGTAATCGTCCTCATCATCATCTAATAATAGAACTTTGATTGGGGTCTTATTCATATTGTTTGTCTCCCACTGCTTATAGTGGCAGTTTTACAGTTTCAAACCAATACTTCCCTATGGTTTTCATTACTTCGACTAAAGAAGAAAAAGTCATCGGCTTGATAATAAACGAATTAGCACCCAAATCATAACTCTGATGGATATCTTCTTCAGCTTTTGACGTGGTTAAAACAATAATGGGAATTGAGCGTAACTGGGAATCTGCTTTGATTTCTCGTAATGCTTCTCGACCATCTTTTTTCGGCATATTTAAATCCAGAAAAATTAAATCTGGACGAGGCGCAAGTTTTTTGTCAGTATATTGACCCCGATTATACAAATAGTCCATTAGCTCTTCACCATCTTTTACTATACGTGCTGCATTTGCTAGTCGGCTTTCTGCTAATGCTTCTTGCGTCAACATACAATCATCGTCATCATCATCAGCGATCAAAATTATGAAGCTTGTTTGCCGACTCTTCACTCTGCATTTTCTCCTTTAGATTATGTCCATAATTAATAAATTATTAAATTGCAACAAAAAAAGATAATAAAAATTTTCCCCAAGGGATGGGGTATTAGAGGTTTTTTGATAAATATAAAATTAAGATTAAATATTTAAGGTTAGGTCAGTAGTAATAAATTAATTAGATGGTTATTTAACAATATCAATGATATCAAGCAAATGTTAAATAATATCAACAAGTATATTGGGAAATCCATCCACCATAGTTTCTGATCGTTTTCTGTAAATCAAGATGTAATGTAACTTTTATATCTTGACGGTGATTTTACTTAGATAAATTTGCCAATGCTCTTTTGCACTTGGGGGTTACCTAAGTTATGAATATTAGGCAATTTATTTAGTTACTTCAAAGATTGTTTCTGAATGCGATCGCTTGTGTAGAGTTTTAGCCGATGCATGTAATGCGAGTTTGCCTAGCATAAAAATGGTAAACTATGATGCAATTTACTTGAATTAAATTGTAGTTTTTGCCGCTTTGTCGTACTAACAAATAGTTATTGTTGCTTGGATTTTATGAAAACGAATGAAACTTTAGAAACAACTAACGATGCATCAATTAGAGAAGATTTATCTTTAACAAAAGAACAGTATCGTAAAAAGATGCAACGTCGCAAAGAAGTTCAAGACCAGCGTATGGCGCAAGCCGTACCTGAAAAAGGATTAATTATTGTTAATACTGGTAACGGAAAAGGTAAAACTACAGCGGCTTTGGGGATGATACTACGTTCCCTAGGTCATGGTTATAAAGTAGCTATCATTCAATTTATCAAAGGGGGCTGGGAACCAGCAGAAAAAAAAGTATTTGGTCCTTGGGAAGAACAAATTCAATTCCACGCAATGGGAGAAGGTTTTACCTGGGAAACTCAAGATCGCGATCGCGACATCGAAAAAGCTCTTGCTGCTTGGCAAAAAGCAAGGGAATACATCCGCAATCCGGAGTTCAAATTAGTGTTATTGGATGAAATTAATATCGCGATTAAACTTGGTTATTTAAGAGTTGATGAAATTTTAATGGGATTAGAAGACAAGCCCCATAGTAATCATGTGATTTTAACCGGTAGAGGGGCTCCACAAGCTTTGATAGAACACGCCGATTTAGTAACGGAAATGAATTTAATTAAACACCCATTCCGAGACCAGGGTGTAAAAGCCCAACCAGGGATTGAATATTAGATGATGACCGGTAATGGATAATGGGTAATGGGTACTTTTTAGATAATTCAATATAAAAATATTAGAAAATTTGTTCGAGAATCCCATTCCATTACCATTGCTAATTTTGAGTTATTTGAAAAAAGGTCTGAAAAAATATCTTGAAAAAACAAATTTTGAAATAGAAAAATCTGAGAAATCAAATATTTTTGACAAAAATCAAATATTTTTGACAAATATTAAAACAAAATTTCGAACATTTGGAAAAGAGAAGAGGCAAAATTTTTTGATTCATCCCTAAACTGTAATACAAACTAACTAATATTTAGAAAATAACAGCAAATTCGAATAACAGTATTATTGGCTATTTGCCCACTGAATAGCTATTTTATCTTTTGCAATCATAATAAATTAGCAGCATTTGTCATCCCTAATTAGGGAGATACCGGAGTTGGTTTGAGGTTTCTCGCTCTGTAAAATGTCTCTAAACTATGGCGATCACCGACAAAACGCCAGTGCCAAGGTTCATAACTTACACCTTGTGAATTATTAGGAGGGAAAGATAACTCAAAATTATATTTTGCTGCATTTGCTTCTAACCATTCGTAAGCTTCAGTATTCTCAAATTTAGTACTGAGATTTGTTGCTGGAACTTTTCCATCCCCAATATCAATCGCGTAACCAGTGTGATGTTCGCTATGTCCGGGAGGAGCGCTTACAGCAGCTCGTTCAGAAGGAGTTTGATTGCGACGCGCCGCAGTACCAAAGAATAGGGGATCTTGATCTTTTTCGGAGCGAAAACCAGAAAGCGGTGCTAAAATTACCCCCTGAGCCCGGGCTGCAGCCGCCATTTCTTTAAATCTTTTAGCCGCAGATATACGCATCTTTATCCGACCGTCGGCAGAAATTGGCATCAATTCTGACAGTGGTGCTTCTGGGTAAGAAAAATGACCTAAAATCGTATCATTATTTATTTGGTCTTCAAGATTTTCATCCTCAACAGGTGGATCAACCTTGGATTCCACTGCTATTTGAGTATTTCTGTTATTTTCTGTGAGAAAAAACCAGACACCACTAACCGTAGCCAGCAGCAAAAAACCCACAAACGAACTGATTATCAAAAACGGCGTGAGACGTATTTTTGAAGTCTGCTCTGGATTATCGCGCAATGCTGCCGGAATATCCCCATCCATTTCAAGCGATGAATTTTCTGGCTCTTCTGGAAACCCAGCATTATTCAAGGGTCTACTCCTGTTTTTAAGTATCTTCATAAAAGATTGTAAACTTGAGAGTAAGAGACACAATAGGTGCCATTTTACATCTTGACCCCAAGAAATACTGATTTTGAATAATCTCCTAGTACTATACTTTAGGCTAATAATATTAGTCCTCGTAGGATTTACCTTAGGACGTAAACTTCCAGTTAAAGTTACGAGGTATTTGGGTCAAGTACTCTTCTGGGTAGGCGTACCTATAAGTATTGTAGCTTTTTTGAGGAAAGCAGAATTATCTGGAGAAGTATGGGTTGCCCCAATAATTGCCTATTTAGCTGTTTTTTTGGGGATAATCTTAGTTTTTATTGTTTTAAAAACAAAAAAATACTTCACTCAAACTCCTCTACAGAAATCAACTGTTGGTAGCTTTGTATTAACTAGTATAATTGGCAACACCGGTTACATAGGGTTTCCAGTAACTTTAAGTTTAGTTGGTGATTCTTACTTTGCCTGGGCATTATTTTATGATTTGCTGGGAAACTTTTTTGCCGCTTACGGTTTGGGAGTATTAATTGGAGCGCGTTTTAGCAATCGCGTTCAAGAACATTGGCAGATCGCAAAGGCAGTATTGATTAATCCTGCTTTGTGGAGTTTTGGTTTTGGTTTAGCATTTCGAGAGTTAGCAATTCCTGACTTTTGTGCTGCCCTTCTAGATATATCAGCTATGATTGCCATAAGTTTATCTCTAGTATTAATTGGAATGCGACTAAGTCAGTTAAATTCCTGGGATAATTTACCTTTAGTCACCACAAGCTTAACTATCAAAATGCTGTTAATACCTTTAATTTTAGGTAGCGCCTTACCAATATTTGGTATTAGCGGTCAAGCAGCAAAAGTGATAGTTTTGCAAATGGCAATGCCACCAGCTTTTGCAACATTGGTAATTGCTGAAACTTTTAATCTCGATCCCAATCTCTGCGTAAGTACGTTAATATTAGGGTCTATATTATTGTTGGTAACCTTACCGGTGTGGTTGTGGCTATTTTGAGTAAATAAGTATTGCTTGGCAATATGCCCTATTTAGGATTTGGGAGCAAGGATTTCTCCTTGTTTCGAGTTAGTTTTTTCAACTAATTCTGCCGGATTCATAAATTCATAACCCTCAAAAGGTTGATGAATCCAAGGATTATCTGAGAGATAATCAACGTAGTAGTCAGGTGTGAACACCGAGCAAGCTTTATACCAAATTACGGCTGTTCGAATTTCCACAATTGGAGATTCACTCTTACTATGCAGCCAGGGTATAGTTTCTTGGAGCGTAACTCCAGAATCTACTAGGTCGTCGACCAATAAAATTTGTGAGCCCAACTGTTTGCTAGCCATAGTTAAATGGTTAGAAAACATCAGTTCACCCCTTTGTTGTTTGCCAGAACCACTGTAAGAAGATGTTGCCAATATTGCTAATGGTTGCTGGTATATACGGGAGAGAATGTCTCCAACTCTTAGTCCCCCCCTAGCGAGGCAGACAATTTGATTGAATTTCCAACCGGAATGGTAAATTTGAACCGCTAGTTGTTCAATTTTTTGATGGTAATCTGACCAAGATACGTAAAGGTCTGACATGGGGAGAAAATCAAAAATTACAAGTTCAGAAACTACAAGTTAAAAACTAAAAGTTCAACAATTAAAAATTAAAAAAGCCGAACAAAACTATACATCTTAATATGAGCGTACGACATTATGAGCTATTATGCTTCTGATAGTTTTATTGAAAATGATTCTGAACCAGAAAGTAAGATAAATTTTGGGACAAAACTAGCCTTTGGCACCGGAGATTTAGGAACAGCTATTACAAGCATGATTTTGATTTCCTATTTGTCTCCATTTTTGACAGATGTTGCTGGTTTAAGTCCCGTACTTGCAGGTCGAACCCAACTAGTAGGTAAAATTTGGGATGCAGTTAATGACCCCATGGTGGGTTTTGCCAGTGATCGCACTCAAAGTAAGGAAGGAAGACGCTATCCCTGGATGATTTGGGGAGCAATTCCTTTTGGATTATTCTTTTTTCTCCAGTGGATAGTGCCGGATTTGAATCAGTGGGGTTTATTTTGGTACTACACTATAATTTCAATTTTGTTTAATGCCTTCTACACGATTGTCAATTTACCTTATACTGCTTTAACAGCAGAATTAACTGAAGACTATAACGAACGCACTAGCCTCAATAGCTTTCGATTTGCTTTCTCTATTAGTGGCAGTATCTTAGCTTTAGTAATCGCTTTAATTCTGTCAGGGGTTTTTCCCAATAGTAGTAATCAACAATACATGTTTTTGGGCGGTATTTGCGCATTGTTATCTATAATACCACTGTATTTGTGTGTTTGGGGAACAAAAAAACAGGCTCAACGTATTGCTAGACAAAATGCCAATTTAGAAAAACCAGTTTCCCTGTCTTTTGGGGAACAAATAAAAATAGTTTTACATAATCGTCCCTTCTTATTTGTACTGGGTATTTATTTATGTTCTTGGATGGCAGTACAGTTGACTGCTAGTATTATCCCCTACTTTGTCAGCAGCTGGATGCGTTTGGAAAAAATTCATATTACCTTGGTGCTCCTAGCAGTACAAGGAACAGCTATGGTCATGCTGTTTTTCTGGAGTTCCATTAGTCAACGTATTGGCAAAAAAGCAGTTTATTTTCTGGGAACGATTTTCTGGATAATTGCCCAAGTTGGATTATTTTTTCTTCAACCCGGTCAAGTTGGATTGATGTACGCTTTAGCCGTAATTGCTGGATTGGGAATTTCTGTGGCTTATTTAATCCCATGGTCAATGCTACCAGATGTAATTGAACTGGACGAACTGAGAACGGGACAACGGCGAGAAGGAGTTTTTTATAGTTTTGTTGTTTTTGTCCAAAAAATTTGTTTGGGTATTGCCATTAGTGTTGTTTTACAAAGATTGGGGACGGCAGGTTATATTAAACCCACTTTAGATGTTCCTTTACCAATTCAACCCGATTCCGTATTAGAGGTAATTCGTGTATCCATAGGACCTCTACCAGCAATAGTGTTAATCGCTGGCTTGATATTAGCTTATTTTTATCCTATTACTCGTGAGAAACACGCCCAAATGTTACTGGAATTACGAGAACGGAGAATTAGAAAAACAAATGCTAACGTCTAGGTCATGGGAAGGAATTTTTGAGTTCTAGTTTTTGTTAATCGGAAACAATTTTAGTGCCTATTTCATAAATTCATGACATTGACTGATAATCCGGACTATTGGGAAAATCGTTATCAAGAAAACAATACGCCTTGGGATTTAGGACAAGCAGCCCCAGCTTTTATAAGTCTGTTCCACTCTGACAATCCACCAGAACCAGGACGTGCTACAGTTTTAGGCTGTGGACGGGGGTACGATGCTTTAATATTTGCCGACCACGGCTTTGATGTAATTGGATTTGATTTTTCTGCTTCAGCGATTGAGGATGCCCAAATCATTGCTGATAAAGTAGGTATTTCGGCAAAGTTTATCCAGAGAGACATATTCGAACTGTCTGCAGAATTTGAAAACTATTTTGACTATGTCATCGAACATACCTGCTTTTGTGCGATCGACCCCCAAAGGCGTTTCGATTACGTAAATGTTGTCAATTCTATTTTGAAGCCAGAAGGGGAAATGATAGCGGTGTTTTTTACCCACAATCGTCCTGGAGGACCACCCTATGGAATTGCTCCTGCTCAAATCAAGCAATACATGGATAGCAGTTTTGAAACCATTTCTTTACACCCGGTGATTAATTCTGTTCCCAAGCGCATTGATGAAGAATATCTCGGTAGATTTCGACCGATATAGTCAATAGATTTTTGTGTAATATCTTACTTTATTCTAAAATCATGTTTTGAATTATCATAAAGCAAATAAAAATCAAATAAACTGCACAAGTATAATATTTATCGCCAATTGCAATCAAAAATTTTGATTTCTGAGCTACACAGTGGGGCGCATCTTATTCCTCAAATCGAACAATTATCCTTATCATTGGAGATGTATTGGTACTGATGGAAGCAGAGAATAACTATCCCCAGGAACTTAATTTACACTATTTGACGGCAGCTTTAGGTTCAGTGCGTCAAGCCGTAGTAAATTATATTAGTCGTCAGGAAAATAAATCCCCGCAAGAAATTTCTCCATCCACAGCGAGTAATCTCACGTCGGACGCTGAACTTAGTTCTAACTCATCTACTTTAGGAAATTTATGTCGTATTTTTGGGTTATCAGATTTTGAGCGGGATGTGTTGCTGTTATGTGCAGGAATGGAACTCGATCGCAGTTGGTCTAATTTATGTGCTAGAGCCCAACGTAACGAGAATCTTAATTATCCTACTTTCGCTTTGGCTGTTACCGCATTAGATGGATTGAATTGGGATGCAATTACTCCCAATGCATCCCTGCGACGTTGTTGTTTAATCAAAGTTGGTGTTAGTAGTACTATAATGAACGCGCCATTACAAATTGATGAACAAATATTTCATTATTTATTGGGTAACTATTATCTCAACGAATTATTGATGGGTGTAGTTACACCTCTAGAAACAAACGATATTCCCGTATTAGTAAATTCCCATCAACAACTTGTAAAGCAAATAGTAATAACTTGGAAGCAATTCTCCGACCGATTACTTTATCTATCAATTAATCAAAAAAAATCCTCTCCTAAACTTTTTTTCCCTAACCGGGGACTGGAAATCACTGAAAATGGAATCCGAAGGCTGGGGTTTTCTCCATACGAAATCCAAAATCAAAGTAACTTATCGATAATTCAATTATGTGGAGATGAAATTACCAGCAAACAGGCGATCGCCCAAGCTGTTTGTGCTCAGCTACAACTCAAATTGTATGTTTTATCTGCCCATACTTTGCCAAGCCAACCCGATGAATTAGATCTATTACTTCAAACTTTAGATCGAGAAGCGCTTTTAGCTAAATCTGCTCTATTGCTAGATTGCGACGATATTGATCTTGGGGATTCCAAGCAACTAAATATTATTAAATCGTTTATTGGATTAATTAAAAGTCCTTTAATTATCAGTAGTAGGGAGCGAATATCTCCCAAACAGCGCAGCATTATTACGTTTGATGTTTACAAACCCAGCAGCGAAGAACAACGTACAATTTGGCAAACTGTTCTTGGTGCTCAAAATACCGAAACTAATGTTGTTATAAATAATCTTATATCCCACTTTAATTTAACTGCACCGGAAATCAATTCTGCATATATCAAAGCATTGGCGAAGGATGAGCTTCCAACAGGTAAATTAAAAATGGATAAGTCGAAAATAGATGAATCAGAAATAGATAAATTAGAAATAGATAAATTAGAAACAGATGAATTCAAAATAGATAAACCACATATTCCATCAATACCTTCAGCTTCCTCTCTTTGGAATAGTTGTCGCGCTCAAGCTCAACCGAAACTAGACGAGCTAGGACAACGAATGCACCTCAAAGCGACTTGGGACGATCTAGTTTTAAGTGAAACTCAAATCCAGACCTTACAAAGTATTGCTGCTCATATCCAACAGCGCATCCAAGTTTATCAAAAATGGGGATTTGCTGATAAAGGAGGACGGGGTTTAGGTATTAGCGCTTTATTTTCTGGAGTTAGCGGAACCGGTAAAACCATGTCTGCTGAAGTTTTAGCTAATGAATTAAATTTAGATCTTTACCGTATAGATTTAAGCACCACTGTCAGTAAATATATTGGCGAAACAGAAAAGAACCTGCGACGAATTTTTGATGCAGCTGAAGGTGCGGGAGCAATCTTATTATTTGATGAAGCAGATGCATTATTTGGTAAACGTTCTGATGTTAAAGACGCACGCGATTGCATGCGCAGAGCTTGCGCTTATCGCTACGCCAATATGGAAGTAAGTTACTTGTTACAGCGCATGGAAGAATACCAGGGTTTAGCAATTCTTACTACTAATTTAAAAGATTCTATTGATAATGCTTTTCTGCGTCGGATCCGTTTTATTGTTAAATATCCTTTCCCCGATGCTAAGCAAAGACAGGAAATTTGGCGGCGCGTTTTTCCCAAAAATACACCCACTCAAGATCTGAATTTTACCAAACTAGCAAGGTTAAATGTGGCAGGTGGTAACATTCGCAACATTGCTTTGAATGCAGCTTTTATTGCAGCCGATTCTGGTGAGCCAGTGATGATGAAGCATATTAAGATTGCAACTCAAAGTGAATACGCAAAATTAGAAATGACCCTCACGGATTCAGAAGTCAAAGGTTGGGTATGAGCAAAAAAACGTAATTGAATAATGGGGTTTTCTTTTTTCTTCTCGACCGCTATACACAATTTTCAGCACCTACAACCCGATGTTCATATAAAGTAAAGATAAGTATCAAAAATTAAAAATAAAATGACATCTTTAAGTTTAGAAGAAATTTCTGCTCAATTGGAGAGCCCCAATTTACGCGATCGCATGGTAGCACTGGCAAACTTGCGCGACGTACCAGCAGAAGATGCTGTACCTTTAATTAAAAAGGTTTTGGACGATGAATCGATTCAAGTAAGAGCAATGGCTGTATTTGCCTTGGGTTTGAAACCCACTGACGAATCCTATGATATGCTGATCGAAGTTTTGTCATCCGAAGCAGATTATAATGTCCGTGCAGATGCTGCAGGAGCATTGGGGTATCTAGGTGATATTAGAGCATTTGAACATCTATCCCGCGTGTTTTATGAAGACACCAATTGGTTAGTACGCTTCAGTGCAGCAGTTTCCTTAGGAAATTTAAAAGATATTCGCGCTCGCGAACTACTCATTCAAGCATTAGATAGCGAGCGAGTTGTCATGCAACAAGCAGCGATCGCGGCTTTGGGAGAAATTAAAGCGGTAGATGCTTTGGAGCATATTCTCCGTTTTGCTCAGTCAGAAGATTGGTTAGTAAGACAGCGTTTAGCAGAAGCTTTGGGTCATTTACCTTCTCCCAAAAGTGTTTCTGCTTTGAAATATTTAGAAAAAGATAGTCATCCCCATGTCAGAGAAGCTGCGACTATTTCCCTGAAACAATTAGAGGAAGCAGATAAATCTGGAGAAAGCACAAGTCACAATTAAGACTTAGGAATGTGGATTAAATAAAGTACAAAAGTAGGGTGCTGTTAGCATCGCGTAATGCACCATTCCAAATTTCAGAATTACAGGTTATTAAATTCTCATTCCTTAACAAGGAACAAAATTTAGAAGAAACTCTTGATTTTGAAAGAAATTCTTTCTTTTCTTTCCAAGTCTGACATGGCGTAAGTACAATTTTTTGTGTGATTCACAAACAACATTAGCATTTACGCACAGAGCTATATTTTCTTGATTTTTATTTGCTAGCTAGGAATTTTCACGATTGTGAATGTTGAAGATTGTGCAATAAAAAAATACTCCTACTAAATTATTGGATTGATAGAGTGGTATTTTTGGGAGAAAATTAATTAATCTCCTTTCTTTAGGTAATTATTCAGTTAATTATCGAGTTTAAATATCCTGTATCAAAGCAGTTCGCATAAGGTGATTGGTTCATGAATATTGAAGAATTTTTTGATTTAAGTGTTGGTAAATGGTTTGCTCATCGCAGCAGTCACAATTTAAATGCTCAGGAATCCCAAGAAGGTAAATCTGATGTTTTTATTGAAAAGCTAGCGACATCAGATCCAGAAGTTATAAGATTATACGAACAACATCAAATTTTATCTAGCCCTACTAATTTTGGCGTCAAAATTAACTGGAACGATACCACCAAATTAAATCAAAAAGAAACTGGCTCTACAATTTTGGTATTTGTACCTGATGAGAAGAATAACAGTGAAGGAAAATTATTGAGTCACTCTAAAGCTGGTGATAAACCAGTGCTTGGACGTTACCTTATGGGTAGTGATGAAGCTTTAAGTTTAACTATCGATAATGGAAACATTTCAACTGAAGAGCGAATTTGGTTTGTTCACAAAAATGTCCGAATGCGCGTAAGTAGAGTACAAAATTCCCTAGGTTTAAATATTGCTACCTTCACTTCAGAAATTCGTATGGGTGGTACTCCCCCAGATGCGGAAATCTCGCAAAAGGCAAAGTTAGCATTTTCATAGCCTGAAAGAAATATCCTATCCTGCATCATAAGTATTTATATCCCTATGAAATCATCGGAAAGGGTTTAATTTGGACGGTTAAAACCGTCCATTAGCAAAGGCTGAAGGCTAATCTGCTATTTTATAAACACTTAAAACAGGTATCGATAAGATTAATCTACTTGGTTGGAGCCATTCCCTTTTTATTACTCTTTGTCCTTGTTTTCTTTGCATCTAGCAAATTTTTGATTCTATTTTCTATCTCATTTGCTGTAGTTTGTACTAAAGCTTCAGTCTGAGATTGATAATTTTCAAGCTCTGCTAATTTCTCACTCAATGTCTGCAAATTTCGTAGCATTTCATCCGAAATATTATGAGTATTTTGACTACCCAAGTTTGCGATCATCTTCTGGGAATTATGACTAGTTTCTTGTAGTTTTGCCAACATATTTCCCAGTTCGGAATTTTTTCCCTCAAGAGTTTCTAGCCTTTCTTGTAATACTTGTAGTTTTTCTGATTGTCCTTCAATGTTACTTTTCAGGATATTACTGATAACTTCTTCTTGCTCAGAGTCAGCACGAACGGAAGCTTGATGAGCTACTTGTAAGCTGTCGAATTCTGATTTCAAGTTTATATTACTTTGAATCAAACCCTCAATTTGAGTTTTCAAACTCTCATAGGATGAATTTAAGCTTGTATTTGCTTGGGTAATTTCTCGTTCTAATTTTTGACTTGATTCATTTAGAACTATGAATTTTTCAAGCAATTTATTATTTTCAATTTTGTCTTTGTTTAGATTTTTTTGAATTCTTGTTAACAAAGCCAAAATTATTACGGTTATTAATCCTAAAAATCCAGTAGAAATTAGTGGTAAAATTTCTCTTACTTCAGCACCAGAAAAAATACTTAAGTATTCTTGCATAATCACCAATATTAATACTTAAAACAAGTATCATAGTAGCGCGTGCAAAGTAATCTGTAGAGGTAAAACTTTACTATTTCAATAGAACTTATAATCTTAGCAAAATATTTTGAAAACCTGATGTTTTGGTATTCAGTATCATAAAATTCAATTTTTTCTTATTCAGAAAGCCCTAAATAAATATTACTAGGACTTAGGGACTCGTTATCTTAGCGCTCAGTGCAATGTACCTGATACGTAGGTAGCAGTTCCGTATGTAACGCAGTTGTAGCTATAGTTAGAGGTATTACACGTCCCTTAGGAACTTATTTCCAATTACTTGGAATTGCTATTTCAGAGTTGTAAACGTTTTACTAAACTCCTGTCAAAATGAATGTAATTAAGCTATCCGTGCGTAAGTGCTGATTATGTTCTCCAATTACTTTTGGTTCTTATCGAATGCTTGGAAAAATACAATTTACTTTTATTATTATTTATTATTCTTTTGTTTGCTTCATTAAAAGGCTTGATATTTGCTGTTATTTTCTCAAGCCATATATTTAGTCTAAATTTGCAAATAATTTGCTAAAAATTGGGGGAATGGTAAAACAATTAAAATGAGTAATACTAATGTTAGTAATCCCCAAAAATCACGCATATTATCCAAATCAGTTACATCATCTAAAGCAGGCTCTTCAATTAAAGGCATAAATAGCAAAATTAATGCCCACAAGAAAAATTCTGGTTGTCTCCAAGCCAAGGAGCGAAGAATAAGTAATAAACGGGCAAATTGACCTATCACTATTGACGTTCGTTGTCCAAAGATTGCATGGGCGATGTGACCTCCATCCAACTGTCCTACTGGAATTAAATTTAGTGCTGTAACAATCAACCCTAGGAACCCTGCAACGGCTATGGGATGTAGATCGATAGCTGATGTTGCTGTTAAGCTGCTTCCTAAAGCTAACTTGGCAAATAATCCCAACAAGATTGAATCGCGGGGGTTAAGAGCACCAAAATTAAAAAGTCCGGCATTTTCCCCAGAAGGAACTACCGAAGAATTCAGCAATCCCCACAAAAGTATAGGAATAGTTACAATAAATCCAGCAATTGGTCCAGCAATACTTACATCAAATAAAGCTTTGCGGTTAGGAACAGGACCCCGCATTTGAATGAATGCCCCAAAAGTTCCTAAGAAAAAAGGCATCGGGATAAAGTAAGGTAAAGTAGTCCGAATTTTGTACCAACGAGCAGCGAAGTAGTGACCTAGTTCGTGAGTACCCAAAATAGTCATTAATCCCAAAGCATAAGGTAATCCTCCAAATAAAGTGGGTTCGCCAGCGATTCTTCCTCCCACCAAATTAGTAGTCACTAGAGTCGCCAACAGCAATGACAGAGCCATCCCTGGTCTAGTCAATTTTTCAGGTTTGCCAGAAACAGTTTTAGCAGCTTGAGTGTTGGGGACTAAAACAAAAATTGGTTTACCATTAAGACCTTCTTGGAAAATTAGCAAGAAGCGATCACCAAATTCAGCTTCGATGTTAGCTTTGATCTGTTGATAAGCTTTAGTTGGATCGGTTCTTAACTGACCTCGACAAATCACCGCTTGGGGTCGATATTCAATATTTTGGACGTAGTATATGGACCAGGGAAAACATTTCCGCAACTGGGTCTCTTCTAATCTTTCAATAGGACGCACTTGTGTTATTTGGGCGCTAGGGTTTTTTGCTGCTCGTTTTTCTGCTGATTCCTGAGATTGATTTTGGTCATTGCTTGGAGGTATACGCCCCCACCGAAATAAAAGCCAGTATAACAAAGTACTGACAACGAAATAACAAACTAATATTTCTGGCAGCGATGTGTTTGTTGTTGTTGATATTGCGCTTAAAATTACTGCGGGTAACATTAATGCCACCCATAATAGCCAGACCGGCGTTCTGGTTACCCTCGCAACACTTTGTCGCATCACCAGATAAGTAAATAATCCGAATAAAAACAGAAATAAGATAAACGAAAATGTCATTTGAAATTGGGTTGTTTTGAAAAGGTGATAAAGAAAAAGATTTTGACTAATAAAATCTATCTGTAGTAAAAGGTTTACTATTGACAGCAACACAAACCTCTATTTTCTTTTGTTTTATCGCTAATAGCAGCATCAATTGATATTTAGATTGATATTTTAAAAGTTATGATGTAGTGCTACTACCAAATTTGTTTGTAATTTAATTCCACAAGTTGAACTTTACGAGTTAATTTTTTTCACAATTTAATCTTTTTCACAAGTTAATTTTACTTATGCCTCCCTTATCTCAAGAGTCCAGTCAAATCTCAAAATCACCGCAAGCTGTTTTCGACAACATTTTTGCTTTTTCACCTAACAGGGACACTTTGGGTGGTACTTCTTATCTCATTTTAGAAAAAGGTGGCAATATTCTTGTGGATTGTCCCGCAGCAGATAAGGGGAATGAAGATTTTTTACGTTCTCATGGAGGTATCCGCTGGTTTTTTATCACTCATCGCGGCGCAATTGGTAAAGCTGCTCAAATTCAATCAAATTTTGAGTGCGAGGTGATTATTCAAGAACAAGAAGCTTATTTATTACCATCTGTGAATTTAACTACATTTTCTCAAGAATTAACTATTAATTCCCAGGTTAGGCTAATTTGGACTCCAGGTCATTCTCCAGGTTCTTCTTGCCTGTATTATAAAGACTTTGGTGGTGTACTGTTTTCCGGGCGTCATTTACTCCCCAACCAGCAAGGAAAACCAGTCCCCTTGCGTAATAGCAAAACTTTTCATTGGCCCAGACAGTTAAAAAGCGTTCAAATCCTACAAACAAGTTTTACATCTTCTACTCTTCAATATATCTTGCCGGGAGCGAATACTGGTTATCTTCGAGGTAAGCGAATTATAGATAATTCTTACCCCGAATTGGCGAATTTGGACATTCCTAACTTGCTTTTGAAGCAGGCGGTTGTATAAAAACTTATTTTTACAGGAAGACAAATGATTTTCCCCAAAAAATAATTCTTCCCCCAGTAAAACTTAGTGGCTTCCTAAGTCTGAAAGGGAAGAATTGTGGTATTCTGAATCGATTTTTTTATTGAATTAAGACAACTCTCAACGAGTTAGGATACTTGTTGCGTGGTATCAAAGCCAAAATATGAATTGGTGGATAAGCAGAATACCCCCATTTCTCACTTTATACTTTTACTCGCTAAAAATTTTAATTAAACCTAAGCTGCTCCTGCGATCGTTAATTCTCTACTCAATAATTTTACTGCTGCTTGATATTGAACGTCTGCTGGGGTTCCTACTTGTTCGCGAGAGATTTGCTTTGACTCAATTTTTTCATCCGGCTCGATTCCAAGCTTGTTAATATCACGATGATTGGGGGTTTCATATTTGGCGATGGTTACTGCCATACCCGAACCATCAGATAATTCAAATAAAGATTGAATTAAACCTTTACCAAAAGTGGTTTCGCCGACTAATTGAGCACGACCATTATCTTGAAGCGCACCTGCTAAAATTTCGCTTGCACTTGCAGTTCCTTTATTTACTAGAACTACTAAGGGGTCATCAGTTAGTGCTGGTCCAAAAGCATCAAAGCTACCCAAAATTCCTTGTCGATTGACTGTGTAAACAATTGTGCCAGAATCTAACCACTCACGAGCTACATCAATACCGGCTTGTAACAATCCTCCAGGATTATTCCGTAAGTCGAGGATATAGGCATTAGCTCCTTTATTTTCCAAACTGGAAATAGCTGTTGCGAGTTCAGCAGAAGCATTAGCATTAAATTGAGTTAGACGAATATAACCGATTGGCAATCCATCAGGTGATGATTTTAATTTTGCGATTACTGGATTAAGTTCGATGCGATCGCGTACCAAACTAATTTCTTGGGCTTCTTCCCCATCTCTCTCCACCAATAAAGTTACTACCGAACCAATGGGACCGCGCATTCTGGCAGCAGCTTCATCTAAAGTCAACTCTTTAGTTGACATTCCTTCAATTTTGAGGATGCGATCGCGAGATCTAATACCGGCTTTATCTGCGGGCGAATCAGCGATGGGAGCAACAACCTCTAGCTCCCCAGTATCAGGATGTAGGGCAATTTGCAATCCCACACCAGTCAACTCCCCAGAAGTGTTATATATCATACTGCGATATTGCGCTGGGTTTAAAAAACGGGTAAAAGGATCGTTAAGGCTCGCTAACATTTGCCCGATTGTCTGATAAACTTCTTCTCGATCTGGAAAAGATTTGTGAAGAGCTTTTCTTCTTACCGATGCCCAATTTTGATGATTGAATGTATGGTCCAAGTAAGATCTATTTACTATCCGCCAAGCTTCTGATACTAATCTTTGTTCCTCGCTTAAAGCTGTCGCTGGTTGACAAAAGCTACAAAAAGCGAGCAAAAACGCCAACATCAGCGATAATCCAGCCCGAAAAACTTGTTTGTGCATGAACCCCATTTTTCTTACAACTCTTAACCCAATTTTGACCCATTAAAAGGGTAAACACCTTTTTGTGATGCAATCTATCTCTCGATTATGTTACTTTTTTTATAGAAATGGCGCATAATTTTTAATTAAGTTGTTTCTTCAACTAGTTGACAATTTGCATTGTTTTCTAAATATTTCAGACTTTGCCTATAATGTTGCCAGTTCTGGCTGCTAATGCGAAGTCAGCAATAAATTCTCTTTTTATGTAAGTATGAGAGTGTGAAAGAATTCTTAATACTTTCACATTTTCTCATCCAATCAGTCAAAAAACTGATAACTAAAATCCCAATAAACTTAAATATTGGGAGATCTATCAACCGCATTTTTATTTCGGGAAACCAAGATTGTATGGCCAACGTTTACGACTGGTTTGAAGAGCGCTTAGAAATTCAAGCGCTTGCTGATGATGTAACCAGCAAATATGTACCTCCCCATGTCAATATTTTTTATTGTCTGGGTGGAATTACCTTAACGTGTTTTCTGATCCAGTTTGCCACTGGATTTGCAATGACGTTCTATTACAAGCCAACTGTGACAGAAGCCTATACTTCCGTGCAGTACATCATGACGGACGTTAATTTTGGTTGGCTAATCCGCTCCATCCACCGCTGGTCCGCCAGCATGATGGTGTTGATGATGATTTTGCACGTATTTCGTGTTTACCTCACTGGCGGTTTCAAAAAGCCCCGTGAATTAACTTGGGTAAGTGGTGTAGTCCTAGCCGTAATCACCGTTTCTTTTGGTGTTACCGGTTATTCTCTCCCTTGGGACCAAGTTGGCTACTGGGCTGTGAAAATTGTAAGTGGCGTACCAGAAGCTATTCCCGTAGTAGGAACTCTAATTGCTGACCTGTTACGTGGTGGTTCTAGTGTTGGTCAAGCAACTCTAACCCGTTACTATAGCGCCCATACCTTTGTACTGCCCTGGCTGATTGCAGTATTTATGCTGATCCACTTCTTAATGATCCGCAAACAAGGTATTTCTGGTCCTTTGTAATTTTCACTTTCAGCGCTTCGGTAACATTTAGCAATAATTTTCAGTTTCAATCAAAAGACAATTGTTTTACACTTGTGACAACAAACTCTCACAACAGTAATTACCTTTGTCCGCAGTCAAACTGTAGATGTCACCTAAAATTTGGCGAAAATCATGCAATGTACTACCAAGTACCTTGAAATATTAACTAAGTTTGCGAATGAAGTTTCTCCCCCACGTCATTGATGAGGAAAATAACTTTATCCGGATGCTTCTTTACGCCAAGGCTGAGGTGAAAGCTAACGAACCGAGACTTCTGTGACTAAACCTTAGTAGGAGAGCACGTTACTAAAGATGGCAACTGTAAAAAAACCCGATCTGAGCGATCCTAGTTTAAGAGCCAAACTGGCGAAAGGCATGGGCCATAATTATTATGGCGAACCTGCATGGCCTAACGATTTACTATATGTGTTTCCCATAGTAATTATGGGTTCTTTTGCTTGTGTAGTAGCTTTGGCTGTACTAGACCCAGCAATGACAGGAGAGCCAGCAAATCCTTTCGCTACACCTCTGGAAATTTTACCGGAATGGTATTTATACCCGGTATTCCAAATTTTGCGCTCCGTTCCCAACAAACTTTTAGGAGTACTGTTGATGGCTGCAGTACCCCTAGGTTTAATTCTCGTTCCATTTATTGAGGGCGTGAATAAGTTCCAAAATCCATTCCGTCGCCCAGTAGCAACCACAGTGTTCTTATTTGGAACCCTAGTTACTTTGTGGTTAGGTATTGGTGCAACATTCCCAATTGATAAATCTTTTACCTTTGGGCTGTTCTAAATCCAGTCTTTATGGTATAAAAGTTTGACGTCTGTAAGTTTCAAAAGCATATACAAAATATACGTATGCTTTTGAAACTTCTTAACAGGCGTCAATTTTAATAATCTAGGATGCATTTATTCTAAATTTAGATTTTGGATTTAAATAACTTTCCAAAATATGAGATCGATAGGTTAAAACAGAATCAAACCTTTTTTTACCATTTATATTTTAATTGCGGTCAATGCTTAGCATAGTGCAGCAAGACCATTTAACTGTAAGAAGTGAACTCAAGTATCTCAACCAAGTACAAAAATGGTTTGAAGATTTTTGTTTGCAAAATCTATTAAAGCTTGGTTGGTCAGAAAGCCAATTGTATCGCCTTAATCTTGCTTTAGCAGAAGGCTTTACTAATGCGGTTCGTCATGCTCATCATGCCTTACCACCGGAAACAAAAATTGATATCGATCTTTGTTTATGGGCAGATCGGTTGGAGATAAAAATATGGGATTATGGAAAACCTTTTAATCCAGATGCTATTGCCGAACCAGAACCTGGTACTTTACAGGTCGGTGGGTATGGTTGGTTTCTTCTTAGACGCTTAGTAGATCGCGTTGCATACGAGCGTGGTACAGATGGCAGAAATTGCTTGCTAATCGTCAAGTACGGTTTAGCAGAATGATATTTTGTCTAAATTACGATGCCAAATAACCGTGCAATTAGAATTAGTCGGAGTCAATAAGTTAATTTATCATCGCCTAACATGAATGATGATATTGCCCAAAACTTACCCAAAGTAAATGACGAGAAACGAAGATTAAACTTACTAAATTATTAAACCTATAAACTCAAAACTGAGTAGCCAATAAATCAGAGTAAATCGGAATATTTTTAACTTTCTCCAACTCCTCTGTGAGCATTTTAGCGCCATTGTTAGTCTGGTTCACTACCATTTAACAACGTAGGATAGTGGAAATCGCTAAGGCATACTACCCAAGCTTAATGAAATATGATAGAGATGGAAAGCTTTTTACTAGCCATACTTCTTCATAACTAGTTCATTACTTTCTAGGCTTTTCCCGGTATTCTAAGGAATACCGGGTTATTTTGTGACGTGCAATTCCTGTGAGAGTAGTAAGTTTCCCGTAAATAGTCCCATTTGATAAATGAAGTGTGGCGACCTTAAAGACAATTAGTGTGAAACCGCAATAATACTATCACTTAAGTGTATTAAAAAAAATACTTCATCCAGTGAAGTCATCATTCGAGTTCAATATTTTTTCTTGTTAAAATTTGGCATTAGCTATTAAATGCTTCCATGATTTAAAGTTATTTGTTTGCAGTTATTTGAAAGATAATAAATTTCAATATGCCCAAAATTATAGCGGTTATCGGTTGAGTGCAATATGCTTTATAGAAACGCGTAACCGCCAAGATTGAGAAGCATTTATGTCCGACGGAAATGCTTTTATAACGATGAATGCGTCTCTAAGTTTGGAAACACAAGATGTGTTTATTCAAGTAGAAACCGCTACGCTATATATTTATTAAGCCGATTATGATAACAAATATCTAGCTCTATTACTCTAATGGAATATGGTGCATTCCGGTCATAACTACTACAAGGAGGAGCCTGAATTATATTTAATACAAATTAAGTTCATAAATAAATCATGAAACGAAGTGGGAAATTAAAACAAAAACCGTAATGACACCAGCGTAGAGAGTATTAAAAAATATGTCAGCTAGTAAAGTAGAAAAAATTTTAAGAAATCATCAAAAGCAAACCGCTAAATTTACTAACTCCGACCCCAAACATTTATTTATATTTTTAGAAATTTTCCAGCGCGAAGGTGGTATTCAATCTTATATTAAAGATATATTCAGAGTTTATACTAGTATAAATATTGAGCATCATGCAGATGTATTTTTACTAAGAGATAATTCCACATGTGCCAATCCTTATGAATCTGAAAATTTAAAATTTTATTATTTCAAAAGTCGATATCCTCAGATTGGCAGATTAAGAATTACTACTGCTTTGCTCCAATATCTATTAAAACAGCGACCCCAACATGTTTTTTGCGGCCATATTAATTTAGCAGTATTAATTCAAAGCCTTTGTCAGCCATTGGGTATTCCCTATACAGTTTTGACCTATGGTAAAGAAGTATGGGAACCACTCCCTAAGCGATCGCAATCTGCTTTAGCAAACGCTGCAAAAATTTGGACGATTAGTCGCTATAGTCGTGACAACATCTGTAGTGCAAATAATATCGAACCGTCAAAAATACAAATGGTTCCTTGCGCAATTGACCCAGAAAAATTTACCCCCGGTGTCAAGGATCCAAAACTACTTGATAAATATGGTTTGCACAATAACAAAGTATTAACTACTGTTGCGCGGCTATGGTCTGGAGATATTTACAAAGGTGTGGATATCACCATTAGAGCTTTACCCCGAATATTAAAGGTATTTCCAGAAGTAAAATATTTAGTCATTGGTCGTGGTGACGATCAAGAAAGACTAGCTAAGCTCGCTCAAGACTTGGGTGTTGCAGATAAAGTAGTATTTGCAGGTTTTGTTGCCACGGAAGAATTAATAGAGCATTATCGACTCGCAGATGCTTATGTTATGCCTTCCCAAGAAGGTTTTGGTATTGTTTATCTAGAAGCAATGGCTTGTGGAATACCGGTAATTTCTGGCGATGCTGATGGTTCTGCCGATCCATTGCAAAATGGTAGACTGGGATGGCAAGTTCCCCATCGTGACCCCAATGCAGTTGCTGCAGCTTGT
Source organism: Mastigocoleus sp. MO_188.B34 (assembly GCF_030065675.1). GTDB lineage: Bacteria > Cyanobacteriota > Cyanobacteriia > Cyanobacteriales > Nostocaceae > Mastigocoleus. The sequence goes on from NZ_JASJDK010000007.1 coordinate 45,908, forward strand.
ATAGAACTTTTACAAGGAAAAGATCGACGCTCTCAAGGTCAATGGTTACGGGAAGAAGTGATCACAAATTTTGGTATTGCTGCTTTTCAAAAGTCTCTGCAATTGCAGCTTTTCCCTCAATCTTCACTCGAAGTTAAGTAAACATTTGTTATCTGGTCCTAGTGTAAATTACTTAGATATTCTGATTTTTTTTATAATTTGAAATGATTAAAAATCATCAAAAAATGTACTAACGGCGAGCAAATGGTTATGACTAACTCATAAAATCGTTATCCTAGAAGGAGAACAGAAAGATACTTAAAAAATGAGCTTTAAAACCTCACAGTTGAATTTTCAGAGCATCCGACCCTGGATAACTCTTCTAGTCATTATTTGGTTATTGAGTGCTTTGGGCTTAGGTTGGTTAGTAAATTCTTTGTTAATTTTATTTGGATTTTTATTGCTAGCACCCGTCCTGGCTTTTTTTGGTCTGCGTTGGTGGTTACAACGCAGTTTAGTAACGGATAATTGTCCTGTTTGTTCCTACGAACTGACTAGCTTGAAGCAAACAGAGCTACAATGTCCCAACTGTGGCGAACAACTTATTGTAGAACAAGGACATTTTCAACGTTTAACGCCGGAAGGTACCATTGATGTCAAAGCAGTAGAAGTTTCCACCCCATCCGAAGAATGAACAGTTATGAATGATGAGAAAGCTTAGTAAGATCTATTCATCATTCATATTTTATCGTTTGGGTGTTTTTTGTTGCGAAATTGATAGTGTATAGTTATACTCTCCTTGAGATATATCGCCGACGTGAAGTGAGTATCGACCGGGATTCCAGTAACCAGATATTTCTGGCTTATCCCCGGAATAATTATCTGCTAACACGCAGAAGCGCCCTCCAGGACCTTCAATTAGTAGAGTTGGTTTTCCTGTACCTTCAACAGTAAATCTTAAGTAAGGTAGTGATTCTGCGATTTGAATAATTTTATTGGGTTTTTCAGCGATGAAACCACAGTTGCTGTGATGATTTCCGCCTGATTTACCATTGAATATTAGCGGATCTGGTTGCAGTTGAGAATCAACTCGGATAACTTGTGCACTTGATGAATTTCCGCTGATAAGATTTAAAATAGTAGATATGATTGCGATTATAACTGCTGAATTGATAGATTTATTCATGTTTTCATACTTTTAAATTTATATTGAACTATGTCTGGATGAGTAATCATAATTTGCAGACGAGATGAATATTTTGTCGTTCCAAAAAAGAATGTATAAAGTTTTATATTTTGCGGGGAATAACTGGGAAAATAGCTATAGTAAATTTGAAAACTAAATAATAGCAGTGTTTTGATATTTTGATCGTATAGATCGGAAAATAATTGTAAAAATAACCAACTTTTCAAGACAAAGTTGTATATAAAACAAATAGTTTAAATAAAATCGCACAAACTATTACTATTAATTGTGGTCAGAATCCTGGTATTTGATGTCACAAATGTTTTATGTGAGGTGACTGGTATTAATGAATTCCAAACATGAAAACGATTTACAATATCGCTTGGAAAAGCTAGAAGCAGAAGTTAATTCTTCATCAATTAACCCTTCCCCATTGCCAAAAATAGTTTCAACTGATTCTTCAGATCATAGATCGCCCGTGAAAAAATTCTTTGTTTGGTTTGGTTCTCTATCCAGAATTAAGAAAATAGGAGTTGTAAGTGTTTTAGTAGTATTTGGCTTTGCAATCTTAGAAGCAGCTTTAAAGTTAGTGGCTTCCGCAATCGCCTTTACACTATTGGCGGTGCTAGCATACCTAGGATACAAATTTGTTGTGCCGAACAATATTGAACGTAGGCAATAACACACTAAGATATTATTGAAAGGGAATCGTTTGATGGCAACTCCAGCTACAAGGAGAACTGGTAATCGTTCAAGTCACAGAATTGAGCAGAACAGTATAGGTATTTTCCCCCTAAAAACAAGACGCTTTTTGGCTTGGACAGCAGAAATTACCATAGTAGTTGTCAGTGGTTTAATACCTTTTGGTATTGGTACGTACATCAATACTAAAAGTGATATGAACCGAGTACCGCTCAATCCCCTGGTGACGATCGCGCGCAGAGAAGTAGCACGTCCATTGGCTCTTCCTGTGAGTCTGGGGGTTACTAATGTCGCTTGGGGGACAAATGTTTTATGGACCTTAAGTTTAATCGCGCCTCTGGTTGTTTCTGGTTGGCAATTATATTTATTAGCCAAAACTGGTAGCACTACTCCGAAGCGTTGGTTTGCTGTCAAGGTCGTCAAACAAGATGGTGACATCCCAGGTTTTCAAGCTGTATTCGTGCGAGAATGTATTGGTAAATGGTGTTTACCGGTATCTGTTGCTTACTTATTGTGGCGAAACAGCTTGCTTTTCCCAAACCTAGGTGTTTTTACAATTTTGGTAAGTGTAATGATACTGGGGGAAAGTAGTGGCTTTCCTTGGCGCAAACAACGACAACGGGCGCTACATGACAACATTGCAGGTACATATACTATAGACGCGCATCAATCATTCACACCTGGGCTGTTAGATGATGACACTACTACTAAGTCTCAGTTGTTGGAAGAAGATGAAGAAGCAGCAATCGAGTCAATTGTGATTACACCAGAACCGAGAAAAAAAATTAGCCTCTGGCGACGGATGCGGCAAAATCCAAGCTTGACCTTATTTTTAGTGTCACTTATAAGTATATCTGCCGTATTAACAACACTTATATTAACTCAAGTTTATATCCAAGCTCAAAAAAATCGTCGCGCACATCTCAATGTAAATGCACGCCAGTTAGATATATTAAGAGAGAAATTAAATCCAGAATCAAATACTTCTTTAAGAGAACGCCAGCAGGCAATTTTAGCACTGGGAAGTCTTAATGACGAACAAGCAACTAAATATTTAGTTAACTTACTGGTTGAAGAAAACGAACCCATATTATTAAACAATATTAAACGTTCTCTGGAATTAATTGGGCCGAAAGCCATACCCCATTTATTGCGTCAAAATAGATCTCTTGTTAAAGAATTAGATTCAGGAAATGGGAATAATTTAAGCAATCAAGAATCGCCAAAAGTTAGCTTGCACGACAATCAACAAGCTATTAACAGAATCTTAGCCGTTTATAACGGTCAAACAAATGGAATTGATCTCAATCGAGTTAATTTAGGTCAAAGTGGTTCGGGACAAACTTCTTTCTTTAATCTCGTTTTAGATCGAGCAGATCTATGGGGAATTAACTTTAAATACGCAAATTTAAGTCAAGCTAGTTTCCGAGGTAGTCGTTTTCGCGGTCCTGGGGAAGATCGTCGTTGGAATACTTTTGATGATTGGATCGCTAATTTTAGCGAAGCTGAATTGACAAAAGCAGATCTCAGTAACGCCAACCTCAGTCGCGTATTAATGAATCGTACGGATCTTAGTCGTGCTAATCTCCAAGGGGCTAATTTATCTAGCGCTCGTTTGGTAGAAGCAAATCTAAGCAGTGCAAGATTACCAGGTGCAGATTTAAGACGCGCAGTGCTAGAAAATGCCAGTCTTACTGGGGCGGATTTAGGAGATGCAAAACTCAACGATGCGGATTTATTTTCAGCACGTTTAGGTAGAGTAATTGCCACAGGAGCAAACTTTTCCTTCGCCAATTTAACCAAAACTGATTGGCAAGGGGCGGATTTATCATCCACAGATTTCCAGGGAGCAAATCTCAGTAATGCTAATCTAAGCGCAACTCGTTTAACTGGAGCAAGGTTGCGAAATGTTAATCTACAAAATGCGAATTTGCGCAATGCGAATTTGCAAAATGTGGATTTGCGAGGAGCAAATGTGGCGGGAGCAGATTTTCAAGGAGCAATTTTGTACCCCCAGAGGCAAAATCCATCTGATGACTTTGTTCAAACACCGGTTACGGGTTCTGAGTCAGCAGTTGTTAAGGGAGTTGACTTTAGTCAAGTTAAAAATAGTTTGAGTTCCAGGCAATTGGCTTATATTTGCACCCAGGGTGGTCTTCATCCCCGGTGTCCGTAGGACATAAGTCAAAATTCATTAGCGGAGCGTGTCCGTAGGACATAAGTCAAAAGTCAAAAATCATTAGCGCAGTGTGTCCCTAGGACATAATTCAAAATTCATTAGCGGAGCGTGTCCGTAGGACATAAGTCAAAAGTTAAAAGTCATTACCGTTTAGCGGCTAGCGTAGCGTATCATAGTTTATGACGCTGTCGTTTCGCTTCACACTGCGTTAATGCGTGTCCGTAGGACATAAGTCACTAGCGCCTAGCGCTATATTATTTTGGATGAATTACGGGAGTTAAATTTTCCGAGATTCCAGCTATGGCGATCGCATTACATCCGAGTTTGTAAGCAAAATCAATTGATTCTCCAGCGCCTAAGGCGCTATAGAAACCCACTGCAAATTCAATCGCGGCTCGATCTCCAATAGCTTGAGTCATCCCAATTACGTAGGGAATATGTTGGGAAATTGCTGTTGCTTGTACTTCGGAATAACAAGCATTAAGAATCACGCATTCAACTTTCTGGTTAAATTTTGGGCTAAATAACTCAAATAATCCTGCTAGTGCTGCTGTAGATACGTACTGTAATTTTCCAGTTTGGTCTTCAAAGGCTAAACCATCATCGCCACCACCATGACCGCAAAAATGAACAATATGTGGTTTAAAGTCTAATAAAGCTTGGGAAATATCTCGAACTCCCACCGCCCAACGTTGTTGTAAATCAAATTTTTCTCGCTTTTTTGCTCTTTGCAAGCCAGCATCAATTTCTCGTACTTCTTCATCTAATCGTAAATGTGAGGTAGTTTTGGGATTGGCGGCTAATACTAAAATTGTTTTGATATCAGTAGCAATAGAATGAGGATGACCTAATGCAGTTCCTACCATATTTTCAAAACTAGCAAGCTGTTTTTGTTGTAGTTCAATTTCTTTATCTTTTTCTGATAGCTGATTTAAATAATGTTGTTTCTGCTCTGCTGGAGACAAAGTTTTAAGATAATTATAAGTTTCAAAATATTGCTGGTTTAATTCAGATTTATCTGCTTCCGGTGCGACTTTGGTGCGGATTAAAAATTTGTCTGCTCCCCGTTTTTCCATTGCTACGAGTTCTAAATCTGCATCGGGGTTATTTTCTGCTAACTCTTTAAAGGAAATTGCGATCGCTCTGGGGTCAACACCTTGATTATGATAAAGGTCGAGGGTGTCAACTATTGGTTTAATAAAATCCCCAAATTCTCCATCCCCAAATACTTCTTCCCTGTTATCAGGTTTGCGCCAAGGTTCCGGGTTATCATCGGTGGGGAGACGCATATAAACGTACTCACACCTGACACCACGGAAATTTGTGTCAGTAGTAATATTCCAATCTTCAATATACGCCCCGGTAAGTGTAGCGCCTGTAAAATCCGTTGCGTTTAATTGGGTTTGGACTAGCTTTGCTCTCGATAAATCGCTATCCTGCAAATTAGCTTTACTTAAATCAGCACCGATCAAACTAACATCTATTAAATCTGCTCCTTGCAGATTAATTCCTCGCAAGTTTTGACGCTCGAAATTTTTCTGACGTCCATTTCCCGTAATTAGTACCTGACGGAGTTGAGGATATTTCAAATAAGTGTTACCTGGACGCGCATAGTCAAGTTTTTTAACATTTCTTAAACAAGTACGAGTCAAAGTAGCATTTCTAAAATCAGTATTTTTTAGTGTAGCGGAAGTAAAATTAGCATTAGTTAAATCGGCATTGCGAAAACTTGTACCCCCAAATGCCGCAAAAGCAATAGCAATATTACGGATAAAAGCATACTTTTCATCCCCTTTCATTGCTCGCCAACCAATGTAAGCACTAACGAGGGCTCCGGCGACGGCGACGGCGAGAGCGAGTGTGAGGGCGACGGCGAGGGCTCCGGCTCCGGTGAGGGCGAGGGTGAGGGCTCCGGCGAGGGATCCGGTGAGGGCGAGGGCTCCGGCGATGACTCCGGCGACGGCAAGGGCTCCGGTGAGAGCGAGGGCTCCGGTGAGGGCTCCGGCGACGGCGAGAGCGAGGGCGACGGCGAGGGCGACAACTCCGGTTCCCACTCCGGCTCCGGCTCCGGTGAGAGTTCCCGCTCCCGCTCCGGTGAGGGCGACGGCGAGGGCTCCGGCGAGAGCGAGGGCTCCGGCGAGAGCGAGGGCTCCGACGACGGTTCCCGCTCCGGCTCCGGCTCCGGTGAGGGCTCCCGCTCCGAAAGCAAATTGTATTCCTCGGCGAACTGCAGCTACAAAGAAGATTATTGTTATTATTATCGTAAGCCAGCTAATTACTTGATTCTCTAAACTTTTATTATTAAACATGAACGATGCCAAGAAACCATTAAAGGCAAATAAAAATCCCGACAGACCTGCGAGCAATAACGAAACAAACACCAAGAAAATCGCTTGACGTTTTTGTAACCCAGCCTTAGCGTGGCTAAAGTTTGCACCTTTTAAAACGGCATTGGTAAAGTTTGCGCCGCGAATATCTGCATGGCTAAAATCAGCGTTCGTCAGGTTTTGTCCTTTAAATGATTTTCCCCGTAGGTTTCGACCAGAGTAATCTAAAGACATAAAAGCAAAATTTTTAAAATTTAAATAATTATTATTTAAATAATAATGTGAGTTGCTGGTTATAAATACACTCGGTTTTTAATTTTTTCCCCAACTTATTCAAAGTTTCCCTAATTGATTTAGATGCACAGTGGTCTGTCCCATTGGTTTTGAAGGATATACGTCTAATCCGCCAGATTTTCCATGTAGGGTTGACATTGGGAATGTTATTTAACCTACTATTTCTCTATCTCAAATAACTTGCTTTCGGCGTTCATACAATGGTAGCTTCAAAGACTATTGTTGGAGATGAACGGAATTGAATGAAGATGAAACGGTCGCTGTCTTTATTGACTGTTAGCTCAACTTTACTATCTTTGATTGCACCTTCTTTTATTGCACCTTACCAAACAATCGCGGCAGCACCAAGGACGCCAGATAAAACTGTTGACTGTGATGTTCTTGTTGTTGGTGGCGGACTTTCTGGGGTTGCAACAGCTTACGAAGGATTACTAGCAGGGAAAAGGGTTTGTCTCACTGAAATTACTGACTGGGTAGGAGGACAAATTTCGGCTCAAGGTACTTCTGCGTTGGACGAACGTCCTACTCAGCGACGAAGATTATTTTACTCGCGGGGTTACTTAGAGTTACGCAAACGAATCAAAGATAAATATGGCGAGCTCAACCCTGGTGATTGCTGGGTAAGCGATTCTTGTTTTTTACCCCGCGACGGTCATAAAGTTTTAAATCGGATGCTCAAAGACGCCGCTAGGGAAGGTCGGGGTAAATTAAGGTGGTTCCCAAATACGGTTATTAAAGACTTAGAAACCACTTCAGATGGAAAAATTATTAATGCTGCGATCGCAATTCAACATAAAGCAGCAAAAGGTGCAGCACCTCTGAATACTTTACCGTTGTCCCAAACTATTGAAGATGCTTATAACTACGATGATTCTTCTAAGTTTGCCAAAACAATAATTCGCTTCACTCCAAAACGAAAACAAAGCAATTCCCCCAACTGGTACATTGTTGATGCAAGTGAAACTGGGGAGATAGTTGGTTTAGCGGATGTTCCTTATCGTTTGGGAATTGATGAACGTTCTTATTTAGAACCTTCTTCTTCTAGCATCAAGAACGATCCTTACTGCACCCAAGGTTTTACTTATACTTTTGCAATGGAGGCGACTCAAAATGCTCAGAAGCATGAGATGCCCCCATTTTACATGCAGTATTCCCCTTATTACAGTTATGAATTAAACCGACTCGCCAGTTTTCCCCTAGTATTTACCTATCGTCGCATTTGGAGCCCCCAACAAGGAGCGCCAATGACATTTGGAGGAATTAATTTTAGTACTCCCACACCCGGCGATATCTCAATGCAAAACTGGACTTGGGGTAACGATTATCGTCCAGGGACTTCCCAAGATAACTTAATTTATACTCGCCAACAACTTCAAAGCTCCGGACAATTGGTTCCTGGTGGTTGGAAAGGAGGATTAAGAACTGAAGCACTACGTAAAGCTGAGGAAATTTCTTTAGGTTATTTCTATTGGTTAGTAGCGGGAACTACAGACTCCCAACTTGGTGAAGGTGTGAAGAAACCTTATCCCAACCATCGTTTTCTTTCTGGTTTAAATTCTCCCATGGGAACTGCTCATGGTTTGTCTAAATATCCTTATATGCGGGAAGGAAGACGAATTATTGGACGCCCGACTTGGGGACATTCCAAAGGTTTTATGATTTGGGAAATTGATATTTCTCGCCGTGATTACAACGATGAATATTACCGTAAAACCCTTTCACCTACTACCTATCGCAGCCTTAGAACTGCATTAGCAGGATTGGAAACTACTTCTGTGATTCTTGGAAGAAAAGATCCAAGTAGTGTCGCGAGAAGAACCCGTTCTACTATTTTTCCTGATGCTATTGGTATTGGTCACTATGCAATTGACTTTCATCCTTGCATGACCAAAAGTCCCCCTGAAGCACCAGGAAATACCGAACGTAAGGGTGAACGTCGGGGTGCAGGACAAGCTTACCCATTCCAAATTGCTTTGCGAGCAATGATTCCCCAAAAAGTTGACAATCTGTTAGTAGCTGGTAAAAGTATCGCTACTAGTCATATCGCAGCCGCAGCTTATAGGGTTCATTCCTTTGAATGGTCTGCTGGTGCTGCTGCAGGTACTACTGCTGCTTTCGCACTCAAAAACAATATTGCGCCTTATCAATTAGTAGATGAATTACCAAAAATTGAACCGAAACTGATTGAACTACAACGTCTTTTAAATCAAAATAATAATCCGACTGCGTTCCCGGATACTTCAATTTTTAACGAAAAATGGGATGATTGGCGGTAGTAATGGTTGTCGATTGTCGGTTGAAGTTGAATTTAATAGGTGACTGTTGACTGTTAGTCGATGGTTTTTTCCAAAATTATTTTTTTCTTTGGTGTGGTACAAATTCTTGAACTAACTGATTTAATTAACTCAAAATCAGCAGAATTCAATAGTTTGTATTTTCTCCATAAAAAAATAGACTTATGACATTGAAACGAAAGTTGTTATACTTTGGAAAACTTGTTAAACTCAACCGACAATTTAAGTCCACAAAAAGATGACATCAGCCATCAAATATATAGTGGACTTTAGACTAAACTATTTACTTGTGTTGTATTAGATTTGTTGGCTAACTGTTTTATGGTGAAAAGACTTTCTGCAATGGTTTATGGAATGGGGACGGCTCCAACGATTGCTCCTGAAAGATCTGGTCAAGTCACCCAGAAGCCTTACCCCAATTATAAGGTTATTGTTTTGAATGATGACTTCAATACATTCGACCATGTGGCTCAATGTTTAATGAAGTATATTCCAGCTATGACTAGCGATCGGGCTTGGGAACTGACTAATCAGGTGCATTATGAAGGACAAGCAATTGTATGGATAGGACCGCAAGAACCGGCGGAACTTTATCATCAACAACTACGCAGAGCTGGTTTAACTATGGCACCTTTAGAAGCCGCTTAGAATCCTATGAGCAAACCCACGGATGGTAGACTTGTCTGGAATCATTCCACCCATCTCCACGGTCTTATTCCCATCCTCGAAAGATTATGTAAACATGATGGAATTCAAACTGTGACTCCTGGAGAAATTAGGCGTGTTAAGGGTCATGCTCCTAAAATGCTCTTACGAGTATCTGTTCCCATCCGGGGTGGCTTTAAAGCGATCGCGCGGCAAGGAAGAACTGTGCAAGAGGTGTTTATAGTTACAACTTTAGATAAAGGTGAACTAGAAAATGCTATTGCGATCGCTATGCGACATTGATAATTGGTAATTGGTATGGCGCTATGCGCAAGTAAAAAGTCATTAGCGGAGCGTGTCCGTAGGACATAAATCAAAAGTCAAAAGCTATGAGTTGTAAGCTTATGACTTATGTGTAATACTACATTTTCTGATGGGGAGTTTTTTGTTCGTCTATTCTTCTACTTGATGATGTACTGCGAATCTATGTAGGGGTAAACTGACAATACAAGAAAAAGTTAAGAAGTATGACAAAGCGGTTGTAATTCTTAAAGTTGTGATAATTATTTCTGATTCGGGTAAAAATAATTTTTCAATTCCAAAAGCAAAACAGTAGACAAGCCAATAAGAAAAACTCATTCTAAACAGAATAACTTCTGTGTCTTCAGAACTTTCTGCTTCTGATTTATTTTCCCAAAGTATTAATAAACCTACGATACAAGCAACAAAGGAAATAGCAACAAAAAATTCATGAATGATAGGACTTGCCAAACACATTTTTGATTATCCCAATGTTTTCTATTAAAAATCAGTGTATATTACCAAGATTTTTAACTTCAAAATATATTTACAAACTTACATAGAAAAATTAGTTAACTGTAAACAATTACAAATATTAATAAAGTTTTATTTCACTTAATACCATTAAATTGAAAATATTAGGGGACTTGGAAGTAAGTAATATCATAGTTTTCAAGTGATTCAGCGATGAAGTCACTCGTACTTTTTGCAAAAATTTTACAAAATCTTAACATTAAAAATGGGTTCATAAGTGTGATATATCCTCAGCGAGGATCTGTTTTTTGCTGTTAACCTAAATGAAGTAGCCTAACAGTTTCTAGCTTTTGATAATTTGCGATATTTCTTGGTAAAAGTCAGTCACTGTATGTGCAATAGTTATTTGACAGTAGTAAAACAATAAATGAAAATCGATAGGATAGACCATCTTGTCTTAACAGTGGCAAATATTCAAATAACTTGTGATTTTTACACTCAAGTATTAGGAATGGAAGTTGAAAAATTTGCCAGTGGGAGATTCGCACTAAAATTTGGCAATCAAAAACTAAATTTACACCAATTAAATCAAGAATTTAAACCACACGCAATAAAACCAACTCCAGGTTCAGTAGATTTATGTTTAATAGTCAGCAATTCTATGTCAGATGTCATTAATCATCTGCAAAATAACAAAGTAGAAATTATTGAAGGTCCAGTGAAGAGGACTGGAGCAACGGGAGTCATAGTATCTATTTATATTCGCGATCCAGATCTAAATTTAATAGAGCTTTCTAGTTATGACATTTGAATAACTAAAACTCAATAACAATTAAATTGTATGTATCGTAAATATCTCTACATATTCCCTAAATATGACTTGTAATAAAATTATTCTTTCTAGAGTATAGAAAATACAAAACTATTTTGATATTTTTTGATAATTTTAATTACTTTGAGAAATGTTTGGTTATTAATATAAAATATAGCGAAACTTCTGTATGTACAAAAATAATTAATTTACATAATAGAACAACCACTATCGATCTCATATATAAGAGAAAAATAATTTATATTTATATTTATATTTATATTTATATTTATTTTTATTTTTTTAAATTTGCGGTAATATATATAACTTTAACTATACTTTATAGGTTTTAGTATCTAATTTACTACTTTTTTATTCCAATCGTTATTTGCGTAATATATTTTTTATGAGATTAATACGATAATTTGGAATAGTTGTAAATCAATGGAGTATGACTCAATATATGTCTGCTATTAAAACAGATGGTAGCACAAAAAGAGTCAGAGATTTATTATTTGTTATTGGGTCAACATTTGTTGCAGTTTTTGTTGCTATCTATTTAATTTTATCTCATCAAGATAATCTGTACTCGGGAATAAGTATTAAATATCTACTCCACACATTAGCGGCTACTACAATCATTTTTGGAGGTATTATAGTTGGTATTAGTGGTTTCTACATTTTATTAATATTGCTATCTGAAGATAAAAATATTTTAGGTAAATCAACTCTTTCTAAATTTAATACAAATAAAAATATTGAAATTGAGTGTAAATGTGTCGATTCTGACTTAGAAAAAAATATTTCTCGTTTCTCTAGTGCAATTGAACATTTGGGTCACGAACAAATAGAAACGAGATTAGGAGCTATTTATGCATTAGAAAAAATTGCTCAAGATTCTGATGATGAGACTTGGACAATATTAGAAACTCTTGCAGCTTTCATCAGAGAAAATGCTCCCATCATAGAGTTAGATGAAGTTAGTGAGGAGTTTTTATTTTCTAGCATACCTACAGATATTCAAGCAGCTTTAACCGTAATTGGACGCATTAATTTAGAAACAAGTCTAGAAAATCACAGAATAGATTTACGCAACACCGATTTGAGGGGTGCAGACCTTACAGAAGCTAATTTACAGCAGATAGATTTTACAGGGGCTAATCTGCAAGGAGTAATGTTTTATGGAGCAAATCTTTCCGGTGCATATCTTACAGCTGTGAACCTTTCAGAAGCAGTTTTGTACGAAACTAATTTGCAAGAAGTCAGTCTCTATGAAGCTAATTTAGCAGGAGCGATCGCTAGAAAAGCAAATTTACAGCAAGCTATACTTCATAAGGCTAACTTAGAAAAGGCTTTACTTTACGAAGCTAATTTACAGGACGCAACACTTTACGAAGCAAACTTACAAGAAGCTATGCTTTATGAAGCTAATTTAAGAGAAGCGAACTTGGAAGATACCAATCTTTATCGAGCGAATTTGATTGGTGCTAATTTGCGATCGTGTAAGTTGATCGGAGCTTATTTAGAAGGAACAATACTTAGCACTGCTGATATTACTGAAGCTAATCTTTTTGAAGCACATCTACTTGAAGCCAATTTTTGTGAAGCTAATCTCAGCTATACAAATCTGGTTGGAACTAATTTAAAAAAAGCAAAACTTGACGAAGCAAATCTTTCTGGTGCGGACTTAACAAGAGCTGAAAATATAGAACAAGCGCAAATTGAATCAGCATTTGGAGATAGCGATACTGTTCTTCCAGAATATTTGGAAAGACCAAATTGGAAGGAAAGTAATGAGTAATGAGTAATGAGTAATGAGTAAATTTTACTCCTGACTTCTGACTTCTGACTCCTGACTTCTGACTTCTGATTTCTGACTCCTGACTTCTGACTCCTGACTTCTGACTTCTGATTTCTGACTCCTGACTTCTGACTCCTGACTTCTGACTTCTGATTTCTGACTCCTGACTTCTGACTTCTGATTTCTGACTTCTGACTGGTAACTGACATTATTCGATAAATATTTCTACTGAGTCTCCCAATTCTATTTGCAGTTGTAATTGAGCATTACCGCTATTCACTGCAATTTCTACCCAACCATGACTACCAACTAAAGAAATTGCTTCTCCGACCATTACATCTGTGTAAGTCTCATACCCTTTTATGACCTTTTCACCCACACCTATGCTCCAGCTTTTACCTTCCACGTAATTTCCAGGAATATTAGTTACTGAATTACCAAAGTAGTCTATGTATTGAACACAACCTAAAAACCCATTTTTTGTGTTACTACATTTAGGTAATTCCAACTGGATTAAACTTGCTGGATCGATTTCTTCTCCAAGTTGCTTTAAGGGAATTCCACTTGCAAGATGTGCACCCACAGGTGCAAAAATATCTCTACCATGAAAAGTATTACTGATTTGCGATTTTACAGTAGTACGCCAGTACTTTGGATTTGTAAGTTCTACAGCTTTGTATATTCTACTTTGGTTGATTACTCCACTTAATAAACCGTTGTCCGGAGCAACAAAAAATCCTTCAGCAACTTCTACTGCTACTGCTCGTCTTTTTCCTCCTACTCCCGGATCTACCACTGCTACGTGAACTGTTCCTTTAGGAAAATAATGATAAGCATTCATCAAACAGAATCTACCAGCAGCTATGTTTTGTGGTGGTATTTGGTGAGTTATGTCTATTACTCGTAAATTTGGGTCAATCTGAGCGATCGCTCCTTTCATGACACCGACGTACTCATCACGAAGACCAAAGTCACTTAGCAATGTTATTAGTGATTGTTGCATATGCGATAAAACTCGAACATGCGAGAATTGTCAGAAGTAGTAATTCAACAAATAATAAAAAATACAAAACAATAAATAAGAAGTAATAAAAATCAGATTATAGCTTTCATTAAAAATCTGAAATCAAGTAACTATACCAACTTGCTTGAGTTTCATTTTCTTTTTTTTCAGGAACTAGTAAACGCCAAGTTTTACCTTCTTTTTGGAGTTGTAAGTAGACATTAAATGATTTCTGAACTTGAGTAATTTCCCGTTCTGGTAACTTGAAAATCAAATCGTATGTCCCACTCAGCTTATAAGTCGGTAAATTATCTAGCTTAAACAGTTTTCTTTGATCGATATGGAGGTGATTGATATCAAATCCCCGAGTATCTAGATTCAATTTTTGACTGAGTTGCTCTTGGGTATGCTCCAAATTAAATCCGATCGCTTTTTGTACTAAATCGGTGCTTGGTCCAATAGAGGTATTACTACAAGCGCTTAATACCAGTGTTAATAAACAAATAATTAGCCCCCGTATCATTTATTTTAATCCTCAAACTAAAGATACATATCAAAAATACATAACAGTTTAATTTGAGCATAATTTTACTTATATTCAAGATCTCGCTGGAATTAGGGACTTCCAATAATAAAAATAACACTCAGGGCGCACGTCGGTGCGCTCCTACAATTAAAAAATAATCTTAAATAGATTTTTCTATTTCTGCTTCTTACTTACTTTATCAACCCAAGTAAAACAAAACTACAATTCCCACCAATGAAGTTAATACACCCAAAATTGCTCTTGGACTGACTCTTTCACCCATTCCTATTGCGATCGGGATAATAAATATTGGACTTGTTTGTAATAATGTTGAAGCAATTCCAACTGCAGTGAATTTAATCGCGACTTGCTGTAACCATATCCCCAAATAGGTTCCGCAAAAAACTGCAAAAAACACAATCGCCAAAATTCGCGGTGATTTCCAATAGGGAGTTGTTAATGTTGTTCTGTTTTGAGAATTCCGAGCTTGCAGATATAACCAAGGAAACAAAACTATCACACCAGCACTCAGTCGTAGTAAAGCAGCCCATAATGGACTAATACTAATATCTTCACTACTCAATGCTACACGAGAAAATACTGCTCCAATTGCATTTGCGAAGGCTGCTACTAACCCCAGAATAATACCTTTACGCAAATTAATTCGCGTTCGTTGTTGGAATTCATCCAAAATATCGTCATTAGATTGTGTCGTACGCTCCGTAACAACCCAAGCGACTCCGATAACGGTTAAAACTATCCCAAACCAAGCAATAATTTTTAAATTTTCGCCCAAAAAAATCAACGCTAATATTGCTGTTATTGGTGGGGAAAGTGTTTGCATTAGCAACGCACGACGAGTTCCCAATGTATTCATTGCACTCAGAAAAGCTGTATCTCCTAAACCTATACCGATCGCACCACTAAGTAACAATAACCAAAAAGGAAAAATAGGAATGTTAGTGAATAATTCATTCCTCCACAAAATTGTAACTACAAATAGGATTATAGAAACAATTCCTTTGATTAAGTTGATTTGTAATGCGGGTATGCGCTCTCCTAAACGACTATAAATTGCCGAAGCTACAGCCCATAGGCAGGCTGCAACTATTGCTGCGACTTCACCTTTCAAACTTCAGCTAAATGAATTAAGATTCTATAAAAAATAATATCTAATACTTTTATATTGGTCAAATTATTCCATAATAATAATATAAAATCAATATTTTATTAGCACTCAATCGGCTTATCTGCTAATGTTTAAATTCCCAAAAAATAGCACTCATAGGTATCAAGTGCTAATCATAAATAATCATTTCTTTTAGCACTCACAACCTTTAATTGCTAGCTTTTCTATCATTTTTTATTAAGCATAATAGAGGATAAGAAATAGATTAGGGTGCAAGAAAAATAGTTTATCTCACAACAAAAAGGATAAATATTTAGGAGTTGCAGTATGAAATACAGTTTTGATATTGTCGGAGTTTCGTCAATATTGCACTTTTTTAATCATCAACACCAATCTTCAGAGAATTTGGAGTCTCAAGGGGTGGAATATGTAGGAAGTCATATTTGCTCTTTGGATGCAGTTCTAGAGTCTGTAGAACCTGTATTACCAAAATGGGGCTGGAATAAGGATGAAGTAGTTACGACTGTAATTAAATTTTGGATGAATAATTCTGAAACTATTAATTACTGGAAGTCGCGATTAACTGATGCAGGAACAAACAATTTACTTGTAGCTAGGGTTGCAGATACTAAGGCTTTACGTGCAGAACTGGATTCGCTTCTAAATAAGGAATAATAATTCTCATTTCACATCAGAATATGCTCAATATATCCTCTGGAGATTAGTTTAAAAAAGCTGTTTGGAAGTAGCATTATTGATGCTGTAGCTATTTTTAGTTTCTCTCCATGAAAAAAGGGGTATTCATACCCCTGTTTTGTAATAGCTATCGTAATAGTTACAATTTGTTTGAATGCACATTCAATAGCGAAAACTTTGTAGAGAAGAACCCTTGGATTTTATCTACCTGTTGGCTCTTATCTCACATTGTTATATTTTACTCCGAATGTTCACTCGGACTGGGAAACATATGCTTGGGGTTGACTGCTTTCACCCGAATCAATACTTACAGGACCAGAACCAAAATAGTAAATAAATAACATTCCACCCATCAAGCCAATATTCTTGAGGAAGTTATTGAGTTCTGATGGATCTGCAATAGGATTATGGAAAACTAAACTCGCAGGAATTAAAAATATAATCAGTAAAATTGCTCCCCAACGGGCTTTAAAACCAAATAATATGGAAAGCCCACCTACTAAAAGACAAAAGATACTACCTGCTAGTAAGAGAGGAGCTACAGGTAATCCTCTTTCACTCATCATTTTGGTTAGTCCTGCAAAACCAAATATGTGACCGACTCCAGAATTCAGGAAAATTGCTGCGAGGAAAGCTCGACCAAGTAAGGGAAGGTATTTTTTGAAACCCATGGCGCACACCTAGTTTAGATGACAAGTTTTGCAATGTTTTGCAATATTTAAATGTAGGGAAAATCTAAATGCGAAGAAAATTCAAAATGCAAATAATATTCAATTAAGCAAAAATATTTATTTTTTATAAAATTTATTTTCCTAGATTGATTTGTTTATATCAATTTTTTTTGGATTTTTTAATCCTTATTGTTACAAATAGTATTATTAATTGCTATCCTGGATGCACCCTCTCCCTCGAAATAGCACTTAAGCCAATTGAATAAGACTCCCATGCGATTACGAATTCCAGGGAGATAGAAAAGATGTACGTAAAGCCACATCCACCAAGCTAGGACACCTTTGAAAGCAAACTTTCCTATTTTTCCGACTCCCCCATGACGACCAATAATTGCTAAACGTCCTTTGTTGTAATATGCAAATTGTTGAGGCGACTTACCGATTAATTGCCGTAAAATATTATTTGCTGCAGTTCTACCTTGTTGAATCGCCTCTTGTGCTACACCGTTAAAATCTTGTCCTTGTGATTCTACGTAAGACAAATCACCAACTGCATATACGTTTGGGTAATCCCTTATTTGCAAAGTTGGTTTAACGATAATTTTTTCTCGATCAGCAGCTGCTATATTTTGCTTGACGAGGGATGTCGCAGCAACAACACCTGCAGTCCAAATTACTGTATTAGTAAATAAAGTGTTCCCATCCTCCAAGTATACAGCTTCTTGAGTAACTTTGCAGACCTTAGAGTTAAAGTTAACTTTTACTCCGCAATTGCGTAAAAATCTTGCAGCATATTTTCCTAAATCTTGGGGATAGCTGCTTAATAAATCTTCTCCTGACTGCAGAAGTATTACTCTGGCTTGTTTGGGATTGAGACAAAGATAGTCTTTTCTTAGGATGCTATCAAGTAATTCTTTTAATGCACCAGCTAACTCAACTCCCGTCGGTCCTCCACCTACAATTACAAACGTTAATAGTCGCTGACGCTTTTCTATATCAATAGTTTTAGCTGCTTCTTCAAATTTACTAAATATCCAATTCCGGAGTGCGATCGCTTCTGGTAAAGTCCTCATGGATAAGGAATGATTCTGCGCGCCAGGTACACCAAAATACCTTGTTTGAGCACCAGTTGCAATTACTAAATAATCATAATTAATCCCCACACCTTTGTGATGGATAATCTGACGCTCAACGTCAATTTTTTCCACTTCTGTTTGTACGAAACGTACCTGGGGAAATTTACGAAATAACCGTCGTAATGGATAAACTACCTGATGGGGATAAAGGACAGCAGTCGCTACTTGATACAGCATGGGAATGAAGGTGTGATAATTATGACGATCTATCAGTAATACATCAACACCATTTTTTGCCAGAGTTTTGGCTGCTTCTACCCCTGCAAAACCAGCGCCGACGATCACTACTCTTCTCGCTCTCTCAGATGCGCCCATGTGTTATCTTCCTCAATACCAGCAGTCTAGCTCGCAAGCGGTTTTGTAACATTTTATATATAAATATTAACTGCCCGATTAGGCAATTGCTATGGGTAGTTAAAAATAATCCGACTCGGGACTTAATTCTTCAGGATTACATTCAGTAATAATAGACTATTTTGTATTATAAAATTATACTATTGTTTTTATCCGTGAATCTTAGTACAAAATTCTAAATTCATAAAATCACAGGAATTTTAGATTTTCGGAAGATAAATCTAATTAATGACGTTTAGCACCAAACATTTTTTTGATACGATTTAAATCATAGTCAAGGACTTTACCATTGGTATAAAGTTGATGTCCTACAAATAATAAAGCTGATGATATTAAAATTACGAGTAGATTTGCCACCGGAGCAGAAAAATCACTTGTAAATAACATGATAACTATTCCGATCGCAATTGGAAGCCATCCCCAATTACGATTTATTCTATCTTGTAGTAGTAAAACAACTCCAGAAATTAATAGAAGTAAAGTAGGAATACTGACAAGAATACCAATCCTAATATTGCCCGAAATAATAATAATTCCAGTTACCATCATAGCTAAACCAATAAATTTCATCTTTGGATCTATTGGTGACAAAAATGATGTTGCAGGGGGTTTGGACTGAATTATGGTTGAACTCGGAGCAATAGTATCTGGCTGATACTGCTGTTTGTATTGGAAGATAAATGTTACTTTATTTTCTCGGCAAAGGTCTATTCTGTCGCCAAGTCTAAGGGGGTAGATTTTATTGGGCTCCAGGGGAACATTATTGAGAAATGTACCATTGGCGCTACCAAGGTCTTCTAAATAGTAGGTATTACCCTGTATTTTAATTGCAGCATGAATTCTCGATACTACGTCTGCATGTGTTATTTTAGAAAGGTTAATTTCCGGGATGAATTCTTCGTTAACTCTACCAATACGGATAACATTTCGATCTGGTACTAGATCGAAGGAAGTATAAGATTGAAGGTGGAAAAGTTCTAAATTTAAACTGAATGTTTTGAAAATTTTACGTTTGCTCATGATTGACTTTAATCATTAGAACTGGTTTGAACACTACATTTTATATAACTAAATTTCTTTCTTATGGTAAATATTGATTTTGGAATAGTATGGTAGATAAACTTCAACCAAGTTCAATCAACTTTTTGACAATCAGCTTTTTGGGTAAGATAGTATATTTCATAGAAGTTTCATTGGATTATATAGGGCAAGATTTTACAACAAAATATTACAAAATTATCTACGAAATTATCCTAATTACTGGAACGGTTATTTATCGGTAATCTATCAGTTTAAAATAATATATATCTTCTCCTTCTGATAACTGAGCATGATATGCTAACACTACAATAATTTACACCGTCTATATACTTAAAAAGTAACTGGGATTAGATAGATTTGAGTTTTCGAATAAGATAATAATTGCGTGAAATCATTGAAGTTTAAAGTATTACTTAAAACTCGATAATTATATCTAGCTGTTACCTACGATGGTATTTGCCACTTTGTGGCGATCGCAAGCACTGGGAATTGACCTTTCTTTTCTCTTTTAAAGAAGTAAGGCATCAAGTATATGATACTTTTAATTGACACTAAACGCTCGCGATCGCAAGCGGTTTTTTTAACTTTAAATTCAATGGAAGTTGGTAGAAGTCCCCAAATATAAATTTTTGTTGAGTTGGGGAAGTAGAAGGATTTTCAATTTTGCTGGGTAAATGTAAGTGGAACTGGGGGTAGAGTAAATCTTGACCTGAAAATCAAATGAGGTGTAATAGTCGACGGATTATTAGTTGATAAATTATTAAGTGTTGGGTCTATATTATTCAAGTTATTGTGAAGAGTTCCGGACTATATGGGAATAAATTTAGCGTTCGAGTCAAAACATATGGTGCAATTAATTCTATGAAAATCGGGGTTCGGAAAAACACAAGAAGCAACACTACCAAGCTTGGAACAACCGGGGGAATGTGCTGCGTCAGTTGGGAAGGTCACAAGAAACAATAGCATCCTACGACAAAGTTGTAGAAATTAAACCTGACAAACACCAAGCTTTGTACAATCGCGCTATTGCATATTCTCATTTGAATAATATCGAACTGGCACTTCAAAATTTACAAACCGCGATTCATTTAAATCTAGAATATCAAGAGATGGCGAAAACTGATACTGATTTCGATGTTATTCGTAAAGATGAGGAGTTTTAGAGGTTGGTAATGGGTAACGGGAAATAGGTTCAGAACAAAAAATAAAAAAATTACTGATTTTTTTAAGCACATCCCCAGCAATTATAAACAAAAACCACCAAACTATTTTTATATATAAACAATCTGCAGACTTGATTATACAAGTTATGAATGGATTTTCATTAGCATATATTTTAAAATAAAATAATATCTAAATTATTACTAAATTTATACATTACAAGATTCTCTCAAAGGCTTGAGGATATAAGCTTATAACCGAAATTTACCTTATTTTGTTATAATTTTTTGAACCAAAAGCACATAGTATTTGGTCAATAAATATCACAAAATATTGAGTAAAATTTTATCAATAAATTTAGTAATAATTTTTCTTTCCCATATTACGTATGAATAATATGACCTAATGTCGAATAATCATAATCGAAACTATAGATATTAATTATTAAACAGTTGTCAGAGATATAAAGTTATTAATATGAGCGCTATTGTTGTTGGGAAATCGGGTCATCCTCACTACACAACTATCAAAGAAGCAATTCAAAATGCTCAACCTGGCGCGAGGATTGTAGTAAATCCAGGGTTATATAAAGAAAGTTTGATTATTGATAAACCTCTGGAAATACTAGCTGTGGGAGAGGTAAAAGATACTGTAATCTTAAGTACTGATGCTCCTTGTATTTTAATGTCAACAGACTCAGCTACTATCAGTGGGTTTACTTTACAAGAACTGAAGATAGATCAAGAGCATCATTGTCCTGCTGTTGAAATCCCTGCAGGTAATTTAATACTAGAAAATTGTGATATTACATCTAAGTCTTTTAATAGTGTAAATGTCTGGGGTTATGATGCAAATCTTCTGATCCGGAGATGTCGGATTTATGATGGGAAAGGTAATGGTATTTCCATTAAAGAAAATGCTCAAATTACTATAGAAGATTGTGAAATATATAATAATTGTGTTGGAATTACCGTAGTTGATAGTAGTAATCTGATAATTCGTAGATGTCGGATTTATGATTGCAGAGGTAATGGTATTTCCATAAAAGAGAATGATGGGGGTGTTATTGAAGATTGTCAAATCTATAATAATGCTTATGCTGGAATTGCCTTATTAGATAGTACTAACCTTACCATTAGTAGGTGCCACATTTTTGATGGGAAAGGAAATGCGATCGCAATTGAGGAAAATAGTCAAAGCATTATAGAAGATTGCGAAATTTATAATAACTATTATCCTGAAATTGTCATCACTCGTGGTAGTAATCCTATCATTCGTAGATGTAGAATTTATGATGGGAAACAAAACGGGATCTTAATTACCAAGAATGGTCAAGGTACCATCGAAGATTGTGACATATATAGTAATGCTTATGCTGGAATAGTCATTAATCATCAAGGTAATCCAACTATTCGCGGATGTCGAATTTTTGATGGGAAAGGAAATGCGATCGCAATTATTGAAGGTGGTGAAGGTATTATCGAAGATTGCGATATTTATAAACATCTCCATTCTGGGATTAAAATTACCAATCATAGTAATCCTATGGTTCGTGGATGTCGGATTTTTGATGGTAAGGGCTATGGAATTTCAATTCTTGATAACGGTCAGGGAACTATAGAAGATTGCGATATTTACCGTAATACAAATCCAGGGATTTTAATTAACAAGCAAAGTAATCCTAGCATTCGTAGATGTCATATTTATGATGGTAAATCCTACGGTATATGGATTACAGAAGATGCTCAAGGAACTATAGAAGATTGTAATATTTATCAAAATAAAATGGTGGCGGTGGAAATTGATCGCGGTAGCAATCCAACTATACGTCGCTGTCGTATATATGATGGGAAAGACTTAGGAATCTGGATTAAGAGAAATGCACAGGCTACGATAGAGGACTGTAAACTCGAACGCGTACCTTGTCCGGGGATAAAAATTGATTCTCAAATTAAGCCCACAATTCGTTATACGAATCTAAATACTTATAAACCATTTTATTTCGGTCTTTTAGCGATTCTGATTTTACCTTTGCTTAGAGGTTTTCTTGTTAGTTCTATGACTTTCATTGCTGTAGCCTTAACTATATCTGTACTTGTATTTTATGTATTCCAAAAAAGGGGATTTAGTAATATTGGCAGCGGTTTTTTTCGAGGTGGATTAATTGCTTGTATTATTACTATGGCAACCCATATGGGAAATATTGTTGTTATGCCTGCTTTAGTTGTATTTTTATTGGTATATTCTGCTTTTGCGTACAATATTTTAAAGTTACCTTTACAAGAATACAAGCTTAAGAAACAATATCGTCTGCGTTAATTAATGATTTTGGTCTTATGGGTTATTTGGTTCGATATGGAAATAAATTATAGGTGTCAGCACAGCAGCGCGATCGCTTTCCTACTCGCACAAAACTCGGGTTATCACCTTCAGAGTAATAGATATACTTGTCATAATTGATACGCTTAAGTGTTAGCATTTTTCCATATTAAAGTGCTAAAGCACTACTACAAGCCTTATTCAACAAGGAAAATTTTTATGTCTGCGTGAGATATCTAATCTAGTTTTTGTGAAAAGATTAATGCAAACAAAAATTATGACTCTTCAATTTATGGATGATTAGTATAAAATTTTGCTGATAGTTTTTCACTACTGAGTCTTGTTTTCTGTCACCTATTTTCTACTAATTGATAAGCGGAACACATTTTGTTTTAAACCAGTCTTTGATTTCAGCATTAGTCTTGTCCTATATTGTGTCCGTTCGGTCGCTTTTAAAGATATATTCTTGTAGTTGAGCTATGTCCTGAAGGAGTCGAGAAATCGTCAATAACGCCGTAGATTTATTCCGATTCTAAAGCTTAACTATCAACTTTATTTGGGTGCTATATTCACCGGACATTGAATACAATTTGCATGACTTAATGTATTACACCATTCCTCATCACAAAGCAGGAGACATCTATAATGCTCTCAACAGAGTTAGCAGAGTCTCAGGGAGAACTACTATTTGACCGGAAATATCGACAGCTCGTCGAAAAAATTGCTCGTAAATATACCCAAAATTATTCTATTAGTTGGGAGGATGCAGCACAAACGGCTCATTTCAAGATTCTTCAGGGGTTAAAAACAGGAAAATTTATTCGAACAGGAGCAGAAGAGTTTTACCCTTGGGCTGCGATCGTAGCTCGAAATGCGGTAATAGATTTTGTACGTGGAGAAAAAAAGCACAATCGCCAAAGTTTAGATCGTAAAATTTCTGGAACCGATGTTTCACTCTTGGATACTATTGCTGACCAATTTGACTTGTGGGATACGGTAGAACGAGCAAACTTGATTATAAAAGTAAGAGAAATCATTGAAAATCTGGCTTTGAGTCATCCGAAGCGTGAATATATAAAATTGTGGAAAGGGCTAGTTCAAGGTCAAAGTCAAACCCAACTTGCTTCTGAATTGGGAATTACTCAAGGTCAAGTTTCACGACGTCGCAAAGAGTTATTACATCAAGTCGCAAAAGAATTAGGGCTGTTCAAACCTGAAGTAATTAAACAAGAACAGCAAAACCTTCGTAAATCTCAAGTACCCAAAAAACGTTCCCAGACCCAGTGGTGAAGTTAGTACTGCTGTGCGGAAGTGATTAGCGTGTCCGTAGGACATAAGTCATAACTCAAAAGTATTATCTAGCTTTTGAGCTTTATAAATGGTTGTTTTATTTCCGCCGACTTTTGTAAAGATTAAAGAAATTTGTCATATAGTCAAAGGAACCCTCGTTAACAGTAGTAGAAAGCTTCTATAACTGCATCCGGAAATACAAAACAATGGGTAGTAACTCTCATAAATATAGGTTTGAAAAACTTAAACGTGAAAAGCTCAAACCAGACGAACTTAAGATTGAAGATCTTGAACCTAAAAGTAGTCACATAAAAAATATTGAACCTAAAAATATTGAGCCTAACAATATAGAACTTAGAAATATTGAACTTGACCAACAAAAAATATCTAGTCGGAGAACCCCACAACCTGGAGAGATTTGGGAAGTTAGCTCCTCAATAACGTCTCCTGTTGAATTTTCCGGATATCAGCAAGACATACTTTACTCGGAGATCGCACAAAACTTCTTAGCAGGGAAATCACCTCAACGTTATGTAATCATTGTTACTGAAATTGAGCACAATGGAGAACTTGAAGAGCAGTTACAGATAATTTCTGTGATGTTGCTGTCCGAGGAAATTCAATATTTAAGTGATGTGGATCTGTTGATACCTTCAGAAATTTCTGGTTTGGGACGAGATATGTTAGCTCAAACTTGGTTACTTGAGGAAATGTTGAGTTGTAATTTACTCAAACCTGTTGGTAAGCGTCTGTCCCGTAAAATGTACGATTTATTGTTAGATATTAGCGATCGCGAACGGGGAGTTAAAAAACCTCCTCCTAAATTAGACCTTGAAGGGACACAATTAAAAATAGGAAATATAAAAACTTCTGAGAGTGAGGAGATTCAAGCTTTTCATCAACGTGAATTAGCATTTTGTGATGTGTTGAGTATCCCTGTTGCAGCTTATCGTGGTTATTTAAAAAGTATTAGATTTACGGAAACCTTATTAAATGAAGTATTTCAAGTAGAACAAGAATTACTAGAAATTGATGATTGGTATTGATGATTTATAAAATTAATGATTGTCCCTGCGTAAGTCCCGTACTTTTGACTTTTTACTTTTTACTTGTGCACAGCGCTATGACGGTGCGTTCGCTAAAATTAAAATTGTTTAAGACAAAATTAAGAACATCATAACGCACCGTATTCGAGGTAATTTCTACACCACCTCACTACTAGAACTACTGTGATGTTGATTGATAATAGTTGACCCTTGCTCTAATGCTTCCAACCTATTATGAACTTGATTTTCCAGTAAAACTTGTCTTAACACTTTCAAGCGTCTTAATCTGTCTTCAACTTTTCCACTAGCACCAACCAAGAAGATTGCACGACGTTTTTCTTTTGCTTCCTTGACCATATTCTCAATCGCCAAAGTAGCAGTTACACCAACGTAGGGAACATTTTTGAAATCCAAAATTAATACGTCATAATCTTCAACAATGGACATGCGGCGAGATATTGCTTTAGCCGCACCAAAACTCATTGGTCCTCCCAGCTGAAATAACAGGATTCGACCTCTTGCTTGTCTGAGTAATGTTTCTTCTTCAGGATCTAAAGATAACTTACCATTTGGTGTTGTGATTGCTTGTACTCCATCGGCTTGGATTGCAGAAAGTCGCTCGAGGGTAAATAAATTAGCAACGAATACTCCTACTCCGACAGCAGTAATTAAATCGACAAATACTGTCAGAAATAGTACCAAGTACATTAACCCGGTTGCTCGCCAGGATATCATGTGAGCGCGTCTGAGAAATCCCCAGTCAATAATATCAATACCGACTTTAATTAAAATACCTGCCAAAACTGCATTGGGAATATTTTCAATTGATAATAACTTTCCTACACCCAAAACAATAAATAACAGAACGAATCCGTGGATAATTCCAGACAAGGGTGTCTTACCACCAGCACGAACATTAACCACAGTTCGCATGGTTGCACCAGCACCGGGTAACCCCCAAAATAAACCGGAAATTAAATTACCAATTCCTTGTCCAATTAGTTCACGGTCAGAATCATGTTCGGTGTGGGTAATATTATCAGCTACCAAGGATGTCAACAATGAGTCAATAGAACCCAGAATTCCCAGCATTAAAGCATAACCAATCATTTCTCTAAATTGATCTGGGCGAAATACTGGTAAATGCAGACTTGGTAAACCACTGGGAATCTCACCAATAGTTTGGATATTACCATTAGGGAAGAAGAAAACCGAAATCGTTGTACAAATAATTAGTGCTAATAAAGGTGCTGGTAATATGCGGTTTAACTTGGGTGGTGATGCAAATACGATCGCTAAGGTAATAAACCCTAAAAATGTTGCTTCTGGGTTTGCGGTAGTTACAAAAGTAGAAAAGTTTTTGACAGAATCAATTACGTTTGCAGAACCCTCGTGTCCAAAGAAAGGTCCAATCTGCAGTAGCAAAATGATAAAACCAATCCCAGACATAAAACCGGAAATTACCGTATAAGGCATCAGGGTGATATATTTACCTAACCGCAGGAATCCGAAAAGAATTTGAAATAACCCACCCAACATTACAACCGTAAAAGCCATTGATAAACCGAGATTATTATCGGGATATTTAGCAATCAAAGCCGTGAAAACAGTCGCCATGACCACCGTCATTGGACCAGTAGGACCAGAAATCTGAGATGGAGTCCCACCAAATAATGCTGCGAACAAACCCACAAAAACAGCACCATAAAGTCCTGTAATTGCTCCTGCACCGGAGGAAACTCCAAATGCTAGCGCCAGTGGTAAAGCGACAATGGCTGCAGTTAAGCCACCAAATACATCCCCACGTAAGTTCCTAAAATGTAAGCCGTTAACTAATCTAATAGAATTCATAAGTGCGATCGGGAAT
Source organism: Mastigocoleus sp. MO_188.B34 (assembly GCF_030065675.1). GTDB lineage: Bacteria > Cyanobacteriota > Cyanobacteriia > Cyanobacteriales > Nostocaceae > Mastigocoleus. The sequence goes on from NZ_JASJDK010000007.1 coordinate 73,139, forward strand.
CAATTAAGTAGTTGGACCAAGAAAACCAATCAATCTTTGGGAAATTAGCCTTAGAATAAGTCATCAATAAAGGTGACAATCCCAACAGAAATGGATATTTATGTTTTCAGCACAAAACTTCCAGCACAAATTTCCAGCACAAATTTCCAGCACAAAGTTTCTAGCACAAAGTTTCTAGCACAAAGTTTCCAGCACAAAAATTCCCCATCCATTTGCAGAAAGGAGACAGCAATAGAATTAGCAAGTAACATTTATCTAAAATTACCCTTGTAAGAACTGGGACTTTTTGAAGATGAACTTCTCAAGAATTAACTTCTGGCTAAAACCAGTGATATCAAAGCCCAGAAAAAATCTGACAAACTAAAAACATGCAAAGCTGTGGAATCGGCTAAACTCGTAATTCTAGCCATGCTGCGAAGGTAATAATTGTCAGCATAACTTAAGAACCAATAAGTATACTGTTACCTCATAACTTAAATTAATAATCTAAGACTGTGTCATAAATACTACACTGTAAGAATATTCTTATTTTACTTGAGATATAAGGAATCATAGGATTAAAAGTAACTAAAAATTACCTTGCACATAATTAAGTGTCAATTAAAAAAATATTAATAAAATGAGTATTAATGAAATAATCTGGGCCACATTTGGGTAATAGGTGTTAGCGCAGCGTTGCGTAAGCAATTGGGTAATGAGTAATGAGTAATGAGTAATGAGTAATGGGTAATGACCTAAGCTGCGAGTAGCCCAACATATTAATTTCGATAATTTGTAGAGACGTAGCATGCTACGTCTCTCAGATTTTTTTTGGGAAAACGCAGCTAATGGCTAACGCAACATTAAAGGCTTATACCGCTGATACTGCAGGCTATAGCCGCTACTTACGGTTCCAGTAATAAAATTAATAGGACAGACCAGTATAAATTCTAATCCTTTTCTTCCAAGACTTCTTGTAGTAAAGGTGCAAGTTCTTGATTTAAGCGACCGGATTGAACAAATTCAGCGTAAGTATTTGCTTCGACTGCTAATAATTCATTTTTTAATTGTTCGCTCGCAAAAGTTTGCAACCTGGGATATTCGTCCTGTAACTTATCAATCTTTTCTTCGAATTGCTTGAGTTCTCCTCTAATTAAAGTTTCTTGGTAACGACAAAATTCTTGGTCAATTCCGGGACGTTCATCTACATCATCAAGGTATTGTAAAACTCGTTTGAGTGCGGACTGATGTGCTACTAGCTGCAAATACTCTTGACGTAAGGGTTGATCGCCTAAAAGATTTAGTTTTTCTAATAAAGGTTTAGTTGTTAATCCTTGAACTAGCAGAGTAAATAAAACTACGCCGAACACAGTATAAATTACTTCTTCTCGTTCGCCCAATATTGTGGGGACACTTAGCGCAAGTGCAATAGAGACAGATCCCCGTAAGCCACCCCACCACAGTATAGTTTGTTCGGGCAAACCAATATTGCTTTTAGCGACCCTATTGGTAAGAAAGCCCAAGCCATAAACGGAAACCAACCGCGCAAATACCATTCCGCCAATCGTAATACCAATAATTCCCAAATTATCGGCTAAGCTAGCAAAGCGTAATTGGTCGCCAATTAATAGGAATACAATCGAATTGACAAAAAATGCGATGAATTCCCAAAATTCACTGACAATTACTCGAGTACGGGGATTCATCCCGATTCGGGAGCCGAAATTTCCTAGAATTAAACCGGTAGTAACAACACCAATTACCCCAGAACCTCCTAATTCTTCAGCAATGATATAAGTACCGTATGCTGAAACCAAAGTTAAAGATTGCTCCACCAATGGTAAATCGAATCTTTGGGTTAAGTAAGAAATACCAAATCCAATTAAAGCACCTACAGCTAAACCAATACCAACCACAGTTACCAATTCTATCAGCACGGGTTGCACTCCCAATTGTTTTGTTCCAAGGGGAAGTCCCACCAGGAAACTAAAAGCCACAACCGCCATGCCATCATTAAATAGGCTTTCCCCTTCCATCAGGGTTGATAGGCGTTTATCTACTCCCAATTCACGAAACAAAGCTGTTACAGAAACCGGGTCTGTTGCGGATAAACTTGCTCCTACAAGCAACGCTGTAGTCAAGGGAACTCCTGCTATTTGGTTAAGCCCAAACGCCACACCCACAATTGAAATTACAACTCCCAGAACTGCATAAAGACAGATCGGAAACAGATCTCGTTTGAGGTTTGACCATTTCAGGTTCCAAGCAGCTTCAAATAATAAAGGTGGTAAAAAAATTGCCAGGATTAGTTCGGGAGAAAGGTTAACTAAACGGACATCCAAGATGGCTAGCCCCAAACCAGCAATTACCAGCAATAGGGTATAAGGAATTTGACGAAACCAACTAATAGCTTGCGGTAGCGTCGCGACACTCAGGGAAACTGAGAGTACTAACAAAAATTGTTTGAGATTTGCTTCAATAGCGGCTTCACCCACCGCAGATTCTAATGTCATGGCGAACTATTTGTAAACGTACACAGGAGTTTTATTGTTTATTTGGTTCACTATAATGCACGTATTAAGTTTAGGTATTGAGTCCAAAGAATCAGATTTTTATTTTTTAGAAGTTTTAATACAGATCCGCTTTCTACAGTTGTTAATGTTAATTAACCCCCCCAGGCTTAATCCCTGGGACTTTCAAGCGAACGCTATAAACACTTTTTCTTGCAGTCATGTAAAGAGTTTTATAGTCCTCTCCTCCCCAAGCTAAATTTGCAGGAGGTTCGGGAACTTCAATTACACCTAATAATTCTCCGGTCGGTGAGAAAACCCACACTCCTCCAGGTCCGGTACTGTAAACATTACCCTTGATATCTACTTTCATCCCATCAGGGACGCCTTCCTTTGTTTTATCTTTCTGTTGTGCAAAGATACTTCCGTTGGTGAGGGTTCCATCCGGTTTGACGTCAAAGACGCGAATGTGACCTTGGTCTGAGTCGTTTACATACAATTTACTTTCATCTGGAGAAAAAGCAATACCATTAGGGCGGACAAAATCTTTAACTAAAAGGGTTAATTTACCATCTGGAGCAAGGCGATAAACACCATAAAAACCTAATTCTTCATCTTCACTTTTAATACCATAAGGTGGGTCGGTGAAGTAAATACTGCCATCTGATTTGACTGCTAGGTCATTGGGACTATTGAGGCGCTTACCTTGATATTTGCTTGCAAGGGTGACTACTTTACCATTCTTTCCCATGCGAGATACGCGACGGTTACCATGTTCGCCACTAATCAGTCGTCCTTGCTTATCAAAGGTGTTACCATTGGCATTACCGGAAGGACGACGAAATACCCGAGCTTTTTCGCCAGGTTTCCATTGATAGATGGTATCAGCAGGAATATCACTGAACAGCAGAAAACCATCTGGATGCCATAGAGGTCCTTCTGTAAACTTAAAACCTTCAGCAATCTTTTCTACTTGAGAATTAATATCTAGAATACTTTGTAATTTAGTACTTTGTAATTTAGTATTTTGCGATTTAGTATTCTTGAGTGTTTTAGTATGCTTTAAGTTTGAAACCTTTAATTGATTATTCTCTAGTTTATGATTTTTTGATTTTGAATTGTTTGATTTTGGGTTATTTAATTTTGAACTACGAGTAGAAAACTTGTGTACCATGATATGGCGATAAGTTTCCCCAGGACGCAATATAACTGAAGGGAAGTGAGGTTGATTAACTGAATCGGGAAAATGTTGTTTTAATTCAGTAAGAACCCCGCCATAGTTGGTAATTTTAGCTGACATACCATTAGCATTTTTGAGAGTAAATAAATTTACTATCTTCCCATTTTCTGTTTTTCCCCATTCAGCGATCGAGATACTTGCTTGCTGTTTTTTCTGTTGTGACTTGTTTTCTTCATGTTTAGTAGAAGATGCAAAAGCTTCAGTTTGAACTTTACCTTGGTTGGGGAAAAAGGTACCAGTCAGGACTATACTTAGTCCAAACGTAGAGATAAATGTGATTTTTTTGATTTTTCTGAGGTTAACCATAGGAAATAAATATGTAATATTTTGCTTTTTAATTTTGTTTTAGAGAATTACTTCAAATTACTTTAAACTCTAGATTATGTGCATCAAATTTTATCTTTTTCCAAAAAACTCAACAATCATATCGGAGCAATTTGGTATTTTATCCACCATTATAATTACCAAATTACTAATAGTTAATATCAGGTTTCACTATATGGGAATCACTACCGACAAAATGATACGATTACTCCTGTATCAACATATGAAGTAACTTATGCATCGAGGTCAAACAATACTAAAGTTAATTTGTATATTTTTTATCTCTTTAATCCCAAGAATTATAGCAATTACTATACCTACTAATGTGGATGAGGCGTTATGGATGTCTCGTGGTACCGCCTTTATAAATAGCTTAATCCAAGGTAACTTAGAAGCAACTTACATACGACATCATCCAGGTATTGTAAATATGTGGCTGATTGGCAGTAGTCAGTTAATAAATTCTCTTATACACCATCTGTTTCCTGGCTTACTCAAACTTAATCAGTCACCACTTATGTATTGTGTTGACCAAAATACCTGCCCTTTAAGCTTGTGGTTCATGCCACGCTTATTACAAGCAGTAATCACTTCAGTATGTATGCTATTAATCTACATCTTAACCAAAAGACTTTTAGGGAGATATGTAGCAATAGTAGCATTTACACTATTATTATTAGAACCATTTTTTCTCGCTTACCAACGTTATATTACTACTGATGCTCTACAAACAGACTTAAGTATTTTGGCAGTACTACTTTTACTTCTCTATCTACGAGAGAATAACAACCGTACTTTGCTTTTTTCATCAGGTATATTTATGGGACTGGCGACAGCTTCAAAAGTACCAACCCTGTTTATTTTACCTGCTATTGTCGTCTGGATTGTGCTGATTGAGTTAGGAGTTTGGCGAACAAGTTTTACTCCAAGAGGTTGGATACGACAAATTATCGATCTGATTATCTTCGCAACCACCACAATCTGCATTATTTTTTTAATCTTGCCAGCTTTATGGGTAGCTCCTCTAGAGACTTTTGAAAAATTCTATGAAGGTTTATTGACAGAAGCTGATAGAGGCAATCTGTTTTTTTTCGGACAAATGACTGATTCTCCGGGATTACTTTTCTACCCTTTAGTTCTAGCATATCGCCTCTCACCCTTACTCCAAATAGGAGTATTAACCTGTTTGGCAAAATTGTCGATTCCCAAGTTACGTAATCACTTATCTCAAATACCTGAGTTGATTGCAATCGCTTTAATTCCGCTCTCAGTTTTATTTATTTTATCAAACATCGATAGTAAGGTTGATCGTTACATTATTCTTTTTATACCAGAGCTTGCATTATTGGCTGGAGTTGGCTGGTTACAAATCTACGCTTGGATCAAATCTCGGGTCAGTCTTACTATCAAGTGCTTTTTTACTAAGAGCAATCCGCATCAATCACAAGTTGAATTGGGGATTTTACGCATTAAGTTTGTCACTCTCAATCTATACCCATACCCTGTCTTTATTTGTAGCTGTAGCTCATGGGATCTATGTAGTTATAATTAATGCTTTCCGAAAAAGTAAAGTATTTATTGCTTATTTAATCGCCACATTGCTATCACTGTTAGCTTTCCTTCCATGGCTATTTTTTATTATTAGTAATTCAGATCGAGTTATAGGTTCAATGGCTTGGTCAACTCAAGCAATTCCCCCATCTTCTTTGATGATGCACTGGGCAATTAACTTGAACCGTATTTTTATCGATTTTAATCCTAGCTATGCTCTTAATGATTTCATTAGTTTTAAAAATCCATTATCAATTTCTTCGATCGCAGTTCTGTTAGTTCTAGTAGGATACTCAATATATTATCTTGCTCGTAATACTTCTAGAAAAATTTGGGGATTTATCTTAACCTTAATTGGAATTCCATTTTTAGCTCTAGCATTACCTGACTTATTATTTGACGGAATTCGCTCTTTTAATAATCGGTATTTAGTAGGATGCTATTTGGGTATTCATTTAGCTGTTGCTTATTTACTAGCCACTAAAATCATTTTATCAGTTCAAATTTGGCAACAGAAGTTTTGGCAGGTTCTCACATTAGTTGTAATCGGAAGTGGAATTATTTCATGTATGGTTATTTCCCCAACTCAAACATGGTGGAATAAGTATTATTCTTCTGAGAGTTACCCTATAGCTAAAATATTAAATCAAGCTAATCAACCACTTTTACTCATTGAAAATTATTGGAGAGCTGAGGGAAACTTATATTCAATTAGTAGCCTTTTAAGCCCAAAGCTTAAACTCCAAATACTATCGGAAGGAAAGATGATTGACAAAATTCCTGATGATTTTAGCAATCTATTTTTATTTAACCCATCCGAAAAATTGCAAGAAAAACTCAAAAAAAACCGCAATTATCAAATTCAGTCAATTTATAATGGAGAACATTTTATACTTTGGAAACTAGAAATCATTGGGGATAAACGTTCTAATGTCCGTTCTGGAACAGACGAACAAGGAGAAATTTACGTAACATCTAAAAGTAATGGAAAAGTTAGAAAAATCGTTCCATTAGAGAAAGTAAAAAAGTAGCATAAAGCCAACTCTTCTTCTGACTTTTTACTTTTTACTTTTTACTTTTTACTTTTCACTCCTGACCCCTTTCACGAGCGAGCAAGCTTTACTGCACGTACAGCAGTCAGTTTAGATTCTATTTGTTGCAATACCGATTGCCAAACTGCATATCCATTTTCACTTAAATGCAATCCGTCAGTAGTTAAATCTTTTCTCAACTTCCCTTCAGAATCTGTAAACCAAATGTGGAGATTTAGATAACTTACTCCTTCTTGTTTAGCAATTCGTGCTAATTGCTGATTTATACGTTGAATGCGTGGATTAGAGAGTTCTGGGCGACGGGTGGGTAAAATGGACTGGACAACAATTAAACTGTTGGGATGATTTTGCCGTAAATTACGAATCATTTTACGATGATTGCGTACTATAACTTCACCTTTCACACCTTTGCGTAAATCATTGATCCCAGCCATAACATAAATTACATCTGGTTTAGTTTTGGAAAAGGCTGATAATCTTTTTAAAATACCAGTAGAAGTATCGCCCGAAATTCCCTGATTTAACCATAATTTACCTGTTGGAAGTCTTTCGGTGGGAAACCACAAACTTAGAGAATCCCCTACCAATACACTCAAACTATTTGTTCCTTGACCGCGAGTCATAGCTCGAGCTTCCATCGCTAGTAGCTTTTTCCAATCTTGATAGGTTAGTTTGCGTTTCCTACTGGAATATTTAAGTTGTTGCCAGTTATCATCAGCTACACGAGTATAAATGTGTCCAGCCTTCAAAGCTGCAAACCTTTGGTAGTAAAGTTGAATACCTGAAGTGGGTCTGCGATATGTAGGAGTAATTGTCGCTGGTACAAATGATTTTGGTGGCGTGTAGATTTTTTCTGGTGTGTAGTTTTTTTGACTATGAATCCGCTCGGAAGAGAATAAGGTATTGGGGATTGTTTCGGCTCTTGCTGTTGACTCTAAACCTTTTTTATTCTTTCCCGGTATTTGATGATTATCTGCCTGCAAAGCAGAAATTTCGGGTAAGGTAGATGTTGGTATTAGCAACCCAGTTAACAAGCTTCCTGTCAACAGATAAAAGTCTTTCATCGTTCTACTTATTTTCTCCTCCGCACTTGTTCTATTTGCAACAATTATCTGCCGCGTTCGGGAAATTATCTAGGTAAATTGAGTATATTCCTGCCATATTATTTATTTACACTCAATAGCTGTGTAAATCTCGCGAAACAGATAACATTTACAATCTATTCAAATTATTCTCCTACAAAAGCACAATTATTTTTCCTATCCTCACATTTCTTCCAAAATCACTGATTTACATAAATTTACTACTTTTTACTGTACTTCCCTAAGAGTACTTATTTAGTGAGCAAATTTAATTTATATATTTACCCAATTTACATTTACCCATTACATTTACCCAATTTAAATGTGAAAATAGCGATCGCGATTTAATTATCAACTCCACATTTATATCCCAAGTATTTATATCCAAAGTATTTTGTGGTGGGATGTCTACTTGGCTGAAGCGGGAAGAATTCCCATGTTTATTTATACGCAAAGAATTAGTGTCGGATATGTTAAGCAACACTCAGCATGGCATTACTAGGACTTACACAAATGGCATATTTTTCCTGTAGGGTGTGTGATGCTGTGAAAATATCTGAACGTAAGAATAAGACTTATAGCGTCACGCACCAACCACCAATTGTGACACTTGCGTAAGTCCTGATTACAATTTATTCACGGTAAATAATGACTTTTTAATTTACGCCCTTTGATACTTGCCAGTAAAAGACGGAGTAAATGAACAATAGATAATCAAAAAACGACCTTCAATTACCTATTACCCATTACCTGTTACCTACTAAAAAAAGTCCATTACAATATAGTGATTAAACCAATCATTACTCGGACTTGATATCTTCAAACCGATAACGACTACCAAGAATGTAATCCTCATTGATTTCAAAAGATGTCCACCGACGTTTTAAGTTCTCTGCAACAAAACCTGTAGTATTCGAACCAGAAAATGGATCTAGTACTACATCACCTTCATCAGTCACAAATTTAATAAAGAATTCTGCAAAAGCTGAAGGAAAACGTGCGGGATGAGGTTTAACTCCTTCTTGCTTACAGCGACGCAAATAAGCGCTGTTTGACTCGGTATTAGCAAGTTCTAACAAATTAGGTGGAATTGCGCCTTGGTTATCCTTTTGGAATTTATTCGAAATATCATGACCGCTAGGACGTAATTTAGCCTTATAGCCGCGTTTGAGTAATTGCTTCATACTTTTGCTATAAGGCTTTAAAACTTTTCTATTGTTAGCTTTGGGGTGAGGAGTTTTTGATAACCACCAAACTACGTTTACTGAATCTTTAACCCGAATTCGCCGCACAGTTACCCACTCTGCTGGGGTTGGAAGTCGAGATGGATTGTAATGATAAAATTCTTGGGCGAGATAAAATCCAACTTCCTTACACAATGTGACTAAAAGTTCGTATTGATAAATACTACGAACCGGAAAACCTGGAAGATATGCACCACCTAAGTCCAATACAAATGAACCATCTGGAGCGAGGACTCGTTTGAATTCACGAGCAAAAGGTAAAAACCATTCTATATATTTTTCTGCACTTTCATTGCCATATTCTTTTTTTCTTGTGAGCGCAAAGGGAGGCGAAGTTAAAATTAAGTTGACACTGTCGTCGGGGATAAACTTAATTAATTCGAGAGTGTTACCTAAATATACATTGCCGTAATCCTTACTATAGTAAGCAGTAAAGTTTATTTCGTTTTGTGGACTTGTGTCTTCCTGTTTCAAGGCTTGTAACTTTTAGAAAACCTTCTCAGTGTTATATTTATAGCTTGTTTTGGGGACAAAATATTTTTTTTTCAAATTACCCAAGACTTGAAATGAGCTGAAAAGGAATGGCTCTCATGGTTTGAAGCTAAGTTAATAAAATTATGTGTTGGCAATATTAATAACTTTAGCTTTTATTTTACATTGGTTTTAAAATTGATTCAAAAATTTGTAGTATTTGTCGCTGTTTTAAAAATCCAAAGATGACTGAAATTTTACCACTTGCTTCATTTTCTACTTACTTTTACCACTGCAACTGGCAAAATTAAAAGCAAATTTGTTCAACAGACTTGCTCTCTTAAAATAGATATTTTTTCAAGATAAATATTAAACCTTGGGTTCCTTATATGCTTTTAACCATTTTAAAGTTCTTTTAACTCCCAAACGATGTTTTAAATCTTCAAGGGAGTTATATGTACGGTTATCTAGTATCAGCTTGGCATACCCATCTTTAATTCCAGGGATGCTCATCAAAGTAGATTTATCGCTGTTATTGAGAAAACTTAAAAAATCTTCCACGTCACATGGTTCTATGACTCTTTGATTAAGTTTCGATTGTAGTGTTACTTGTTCTATAGCCTTTCCAATTACTACTTGCTGTGCAGCAATAATAAATACCCAAATTTGTTCAATATTAGCAAGTTTTGCGGCTTCATAAATCGCAAGTCCGGTAAGCAGATGATATGTATCTTCTCTATCTGTCAAGCAAACTAGCGGAAGAGCAAAGTTACAGTTAAATTCATCTTTCCAAGAACTGGAAATTTTCTCTAACATGCATGGAGAAGTACCAGAATCTTTTTGAAAAACTTCGATTTGATTAAGGGAAATCAGATAAGGCTTACATTCTATACCTTTATATAAATCAGGCATTTTACTTAGTCAGTTTTTCTCAATAGTATTAATTATTCTGATTATTTCCTGAGTCAAGCTGATAAATTGATAAGCTACATTTTTTCCCTTTCCAGTCTTTTCTGCATATACAGACATTGGTTGACGAGCTTTCAAAGCTTCACCCACATAGGTTGAATGTTGAATTTCCTGGAGCATTGAAATATTTTGACGTTCGAAGCGATTCTTTATCAATTCCTTCATTGTTCTATTTAAATTAGTCCCTCGAGTCATAAAAGGAACAATCCCGATAATTTTACCCCTTTTACCCTCTGTGTTCTGCTCGATTTCTTTGACTTGCTTGATTGGATTATTTATTCCGTAAGCTGAAAGATATTCCATCTGAGATGGAATCACCATATATTGAGCCGCACACACTCCATTCCAAGTAATATCTGTATAGCTTGGAGGAGTATCGATGATGACGTAATCATAATCTTTGGCTATATCTGACTTTTGAAGTCCCTTATTAAGTAACTCTTGACGATAAGGTCTACTACCAATTTCAGCATCTTTTGTTCTATAGCTACCAGGAATTACATCTATTTTTCCGTTTATACCCCAAATATAATAGTTAATATATTTATTAAATTGACTGCTATAAACATAATCCATATAGTTAAACCCAAGACCTTTGTCTGCCTTCAAAAAGTCAATTAATTCTTTTCTTCCAGCAAACTCATCGAGAATTTGTTCGACTTCTTCTAAGCTAGAAGCATTGTCAATTTCATCAGCTCTATTAACTCCTAAGACTAAGCTTGCATTTGCTTGATCGTCTAAATCAACAACTAAAACTCTATTACCTTGTTTTGCTAATTCAAAAGCAAGATTAATCACCAAAGTTGTTTTACCAACCCCACCTTTTGAGGTATGAATAGAAATTGTACGCATATTAATTGTAAATAAGAAATCACGTAGAAACTCAGCAATAGGTTCTACTCTAGTCGGATCTTTAATAGTATGCTTGGTAATTAAATTAAATTGACCATTAGTTAATTCATATACTTCCAGTCGGAAAGGATCTATCAATAGCCCAAACCGAGTATTTGAATAATTTAGATATGTATATAATTGATAACGAGCACTATCATCTATCCGAGCAATTGCACTTTTAATTTCAACTAAAAAATTAATATATCTGTTTAAGTCCTCAATATAAAAATCTACCCACCATTTTTTTCGACAATTTCTTAACTTTTTGATTTTAAACTCCGGATACCAATGAGAGTAACCACTTTTTGCTGGTAACCCAGCCATTTGTAGCATTTTTTGAACTAAATGCAAAGACACATATGCTTCATTGTTCCACTCAGATGAAATTTGAGACATACTATTAGATATACAGGTTTAGCAAGCAAAAAACATTTTAAAGCTATTCTGTATGTAATATGCCTTCATTGTGTTATCAATATCCCAAAACAATTAAATAAAAACTTTAATTTCTAACATTTTGATACAATATTCGATTAAATTTAGAGTCTTTTTCTAAGTATTTGCTAAAACCATGCCCAATAACAGGATATTAGCTAGCTTCTATTAGAAGGTAATAGAATAAAGTCAAAATTCATTAGCTTAGCGTGTCCGTAGGACATAATTCAAAATTCAAAAGCTATTATTTATAACCTTTTACTCCTTACTTCTTGCTCCTTACTCGCAGGTAGCACTGTATCTATTTTGAATTTTGAGTTGAGCTTAATATAGCGGTTTTCATTTTAATCAAATATATTTTTAAATTCCCAAATGTAGAGACGTAAAATTATGACCTTACGGTCACGCAATACCTAGAGCCTGCGGCGACGGCGTTAAACCTTACGGTATGGCTGCGCTTACACCGTAAGGTGCGTCTTTGCCTCTAGCTATAGCTGCGCTTACGGCGCAAGCCGCGTGCATTCGTCGCTAGACGCGTCCGACCCGGTACGCTTGCGCTAGGCGCTAATACGTCTCTACGAGGTGTACTATACTCAACCGAAAACCGCTATATCACAATTAATTGTACAAAAAATCATTGCACAAAAAATCCCCTACCTGAGGCAGGGGATTTTTTAATAACCTAAACCACTAGCAGTAGGATTAACCAAACTTACCAGCCGTTGAAGCTATGAGGAAGGCGGCATACGTCAGTACATAACCAACAGCAAAGTGAGCTAGACCAACTACACGCGCTTGAACGATGGATAAAGCAACGGGCTTGTCTTTCCAACGAACTAAGTTCGCCAAAGGAGTACGCTCGTGTGCCCAAACCAAGGTTTCAATTAACTCTTGCCAGTAACCTCTCCAGGAGATTAAGAACATGAAGCCAGTTGCCCAAACTAGGTGTCCGAATAAGAACATCCATGCCCAAACAGACAGGTTATTCATGCCGTAGGGGTTGTACCCGTTAATCAACTGAGCAGAGTTTGCCCACAGATAATCGCGGAACCAGCCCATGAGATACGTAGAGTTCTCATTGAACTGTGCCACATTTCCTTGCCATATACCCAGGTGTTTCCAGTGCCAGTAGAATGTTACCCATCCAACCGTATTTAATGACCAGAACAGAGCTAGATAGAAGGAGTCCCAAGCGGAGATATCACAAGTACCGCCACGACCAGGACCATCACAAGGGAATGCATAGCCGAAGTCCTTTTTATCGGGCATCAGCTTAGAACCACGAGCATCTAAAGCACCTTTAACAAGTACCAGAACTGTGGTGTGAATTGCTAAAGCAAAGGCGTGGTGTACTAAGAAGTCACCAGGTCCAATGGTTAAGAATAGAGAGTTTGTACCACTATTAATGGCATCTAACCAACCACTTAACCAAACATTGCCATTATTCGGAAAAGCTGTATAGGCAATACTATCTGGGTTAGATAGTAAAGTATCCATGCCATACAACAATTTACCGTGAGAAGCTTGAATGAACTGAGCAAATACCGGCTCAATCAAGATTTGTTTCTCGGGTGTGCCGAAAGCAACTACTACGTCATTGTGTACGTACAAACCTAAGGTGTGGAAACCTAGGAAGAGAGATACCCAACTCAAGTGGGAGATAATCGCTTCTTTATGCTTCAACACGCGGTCTAATACGTTGCCCTTGTTTTGTTCGGGGTCATAGTCACGAACCCAGAAGATCGCAGCGTGGGCAAAAGCACCAGTCATCAAGAAAACTGCAATGTACTGGTGGTGGGTGTACAGAGCTGCCTGCGTGGTGTAATCCCTAGAAATAAATGCATAGGGAGGCAGTGAGTACATGTGCTGTGCTACTAGGGAGCAAATTGTTCCCAAAGATGCCAGTGCCAAAGACAACTGGAAGTGTAGCGAGTTGTTGATAGTATCGTACAAACCTTGGTGGGGCAAGTTGAATTGACCTTCACTCTTGCTACCAAAGAATGTTTTGGCGTTAAGCATCTCTTTGATGTTGTGACCAATACCGAAGTTTGTCCGGTACATATGACCAGCAACAATAAAAAGAACTGCGATCGCCAGGTGGTGGTGAGCCATATCGGTCAACCACAGTGACTCAGTCTGGGGATGGAATCCACCCAAAAAGGTCAAAATTGCAGTACCAGCACCTTGGGAAGTACCAAATATGTGACTTGCTGTATCGGGATTCTGAGCATAAACACCCCAGTTCCCGGTAAAGAAGGGTTGTAAACCTGCTGGATGTGGTGGTGTGCTCAAGAAGTTATCCCAACCTACGTGAACGCCACGAGATTCAGGGATAGCAACGTGAACCAAGTGACCAGTCCAAGCCAAAGAGCTAACGCCAAAAAGACCAGCTAGGTGGTGATTCAGACGAGGCTCAGCACTCTTGAACCAAGAGAGGCTGGGACGGAACTTGGGTTGTAAGTGCAACCAACCTGCGAACAAGAATACTGAAGCTAGGAGCAGTAAGAATACCGAACCTGTGTAAAGGTCGTTATTGGTTCGCATGCCAATGGTGTACCACCAGTGGTAAACACCAGAGTAAGCAATATTAACAGGATTGCTTGCTCCACCTTGGGTGAAAGCTTCGATTGCTGGTTGACCAAAGTGGGGATCCCAAATTGCATGGGCAATAGGACGGATGTGAAGAGGATCTTTAATCCACTGTTCAAAGTTACCTTGCCAAGCAACGTGGAACAGGAGGCTGGATGCCCACAGGAAAATGATTGCCAGGTGACCGAAGTGTGTTGCAAAAATCTTTTGATAAAGATTCTCTTCGGTCATGCCATCATGGCTTTCAAAATCATTTCCCATAGCCATCGCATACCAAATCCGACGCGTAGTCGGATCCTGTGCGAGATCCTGGCTAAATTTTGGAAATTTTGTCGCCATAGGTTTTATAAATCCTCAGACATAATAGCCATTTGATTTAAGCTTTTTTAGGAGTTTTGAGTTTTGAGTTTTGAGTTTTAACAATCGAAAGTTAATAACTTGTGACATATTGTCATCTATCACTAATATTCAAAAGTTTTATGACCCAAACCCATTACTCAAACTCATAAAGCCAATTGTCAGCCTACTGAAAGTATGTGTGCGTGGAAGAATGCCCAAGTTGTTGCGATTCCTCCCAAAAGATAGTGTGCCAATCCTACTGCACGACCTTGAGTAATACTCAAAGCACGAGGTTGAATTGCAGGTGCTACCTTTAACTTATTGTGAGCCCAAACAATGGATTCAATCAATTCTTGCCAGTAGCCGCGACCACTGAATAAGAACATCAAGCTGAATGCCCAAATGAAGTGAGCGCCCAAGAACATCAGACCGTAGCCTGAAAGGGGACTGCCATAGGAGTTAATTACCTGTGCAGCTTGTGCCCATAAGAAGTCGCGTAACCAGCCATTGATGGTGATCGCACTTTGAGCAAAGTTTCCGTAAGTGATATGAGACACATTGCCAGATGCGTCTACAGTACCCCAAACATCAGATTGCATCTTCCAACTAAAGTGGAAAATTACAACTGAGAGGCAGTTATACATCCAGAATAGTCCGAGGAATACGTGATCCCATCCAGATACTTGACAAGTACCACCACGACCAGGACCGTCGCAGGGGAAGCGGAAGCCCAAGTTTCCTTTGTCTGGAATCAGACGAGAACTCCGGGCATATAAAACACCTTTAAGCAGGATTAAAACGGTAACGTGAATGGTGAACGCGTGAATGTGATGCACCATGAAGTCAGCCGTACCCAAAGCAATGGGCATCATTGCGACTTTTCCACCTACTGCTACAACACCGCCACCAAAAGCATGGGATACAGTTGCTAAAGCGTTGGGTGCTGTACCACCGATACCAGGAGCGATTGTGTGGATATTTTGTACCCACTGAGCAAACACTGGCTGCAATTGAATTGCGGTGTCAGAGAACATGTCTTGGGGACGACCCAAGGCACGCATTGTGTCGTTATGAATGTACAAACCAAAGCTATGGAAGCCTAGGAAAATACATACCCAGTTGAGGTGGGAAATAATTGCATCCCGATGACGGATAACCCGATCTAGTAAGTTGTCTTGGTTAACTACTGGATCGTAATCTCGCACCATGAATATGGCTCCGTGAGCTGCACCACCAACAATTAAGAAACCACCAATCCACATGTGATGAGTAAATAGGCACAACTGAGTTGCATAGTCAGTCGCCAAGTATGGATATGGAGGCATGGAGTACATGTGATGCGCCACAATAATTGTCAAAGAACCTAGCATTGCAAGGTTAATTGCCAATTGAGCATGCCAAGATGTAGTCAAAACTTCATAAAGACCCTTGTGACCTTGACCGGTGAAGGGACCTCTATGATTTTCGAGAATTTCTTTGATGCTGTGACCAATACCCCAATTGGTACGGTACATGTGACCTGCGACGATAAATACTACCGCGATCGCCAAGTGGTGATGGGCAATATCTGTCATCCACAAGCTACCTGTAACTGGGTTCAAACCACCTTTGAAGGTGAGAAAATCTGCATATTGTCCCCAGTCCAAGGTAAAGAAAGGTGTTAACCCATTAGCAAAGCCGGGATAAAGCTCAGCTAACAACTCTTTATTAAATAGAAATTCATGGGGTAAAGGAATGTCCTTAATTGCAACTCCTGCATCCAATAACTTGTTTACAGGAGCGGATACGTGAATTAAGTGACCTGCCCAACCCAAAGAACCACAACCAAGCAATACTGCCAAGTGGTGATTCAACATGGACTCTACGTTCTGGAACCATTCCAGTTTTGGTGCGCGTTTGTGGTAGTGGAACCAGCCTGCAAATAGGAATAAGCCTGCTAATACTAAACCACCAATCGCTGTGCAGTAGAGTTGGAATGAACTGGTAATACCCCAGCCACGCCATACATGGAATATGCCGCTTGTGATTTGAATTCCGTGGAATCCACCACCAACATCTCCGTTTAAAATATCTTGCCCAACAATGGGCCAAACGACTTGAGCGCTGGGTTTAACCCCCAGCGGGTCGCTTAACCAAGCTTCATAGTTAGAAAACTTGGCTCCGTGAAATATCATCCCGCTCAGCCACAAGGTTACTATCGCTAAGTGACCAAAGTGAGCCGCGAAGATTTTGCGGGATATATCTTCTAGATCGCTTGTATGTGTATCAAAGTCATGGGCGAGCGCATGTAAGTTCCAAATCCACGTAGTGGTTTTTGGACCCCGGCCTAAGCTTCTGTCGAAATGACCTGGTTTTGCCCACTTCTCGAAAGAAGTTGGTACTGGATCCTTGTCGACTATAACTCTAGCTTTCTTTTCCTCTCGCTCAGAGGTACTTGTCATTCTACCTCCTCTCTAGATAAGGATTGAGGAATCAATTTTCTCACAAGTTACTTTCTTGAGTTTGCGAAACTTTTCACTTTCTCCATAAATATACTGGAGTCACAAGAAATTTTTTTTTGTGATTAGTGGTTTCAGTTGAATTATAAGGGCTTTACTCCCATATAGTCAGAAACATTTTAACAATAATTAAAAATCCCTGGATCGATTGTCCAATATTGATTGTGTCTTTTAAATAGCTGTGCAAAAGTCAATAGTTACTGGATTTAATTTACAAACAGAAACAATTCGCAACGTTTATCAACTTGTAGTTTTTGATTGATGTTCGATTTAATTCTCATAAATAAGTTCGTTGATTATGCTCTAGCTCTATTGTCTGTGGAGTATGAGCTTTAATTGCTTTTTGGTTATTGATTTTTTGATGTATTCAAAAAAACTATGAATCAGATGACAATGGAAAGGATAAAAATTTTATATTTTACTTCCGGATATGAAAAATGAACTATATTTCTGCTTTGGGGCTATATTTTGCTACCAATAAATTCAGACAAAATTAATACGAATAATTTGAATGATTATTAGTACTTGGAAATGTAAGGGAAAGCTGATGAACTCACCGTGGAAACAGGTCTTAACAAAACTTTTTCCAATGAGGGTCGATATTAATTTTTTTAAATATTTACTTTTGTTAATAATACTTGTCAATTTGGCAGGATGTGGGGGAAAAGCAACCGGGAAAAATGTGCCTGTTGATTTGAGTCGAATCAATGCAGGTTCGCAAGCAACCCATGGAAAACTTTCCCAACAGATTACAGAAGTTTCTCCACCAGTGGTTATTCAAAGGTTGCAGCAAGAATTAGAGGTACATCAACCGCAAGTCCAAATTGTAAATCCAAAACCGGAGGAAGTTTTACAAGATAATTTCTTAAAAGTTAAATTTTCAGTTAAAGATTTACCTGTATTCAAAAATCCCCAGTTAGGTCTTGGACCTCATTTACAAGTGATTTTGGATAACGAGCAATACCAAGAAGTTTACGATCTTGAGCATCCATTAGAGATCCCCAATTTATCCGCAGGAACTCATACTTTACGAGTATTTGCATCAACTCCTTGGTATGAAAGCTTTAAAAATGAAGGTGCTTATGACCAAGTAAAATTCCATGTTTTTACTAAGAGCGATCGCAACAATCCAGATCCGGAATTACCATTACTGACCTATTCTCGTCCGCAAGGTGATTATGGTGCAGAACCTATACTATTAGACTTTTACCTAACAAATGCTCCGTTGCATTTAGTTGCACGAGAAAAAGAGAATGAGAGAATAGGTGATTGGCGAATTCGTTGTACTGTTAACGGTGAGAGTTTTATTTTAGACCGTTGGCACTCACTTTATCTTCAAGGTTTCAAATCAGGTAAAAATTGGGTAAAACTTGAATTTCTTGATGGACAGGGTAATCCTGTAAAAAATGTTTTTAATAGTACCATCAGGACAATTACGTACGATCCCAAGGGTAAGGACACTCTTGCTCAAATTACCAGAGGCGAACTTAAAGCTGATGAATTGCTCTCAATTATCGATCCCAAATATTTGGTTAAGGAACCAGTAGTCAAGCCCGCACCTACTATTCAGCCAATACCCAAAGTTGAGGCTAAACCATCACCAGCAACAAAATCAGCACCGAAAGTTGAAACTGAAACCCAACAAGCAAAACAACCTGTAGTTTCTCCACCGGTAGCACCTTCTACACCAAAAGTCATTCCATCTCCAACACCTGAGGTAAAAGTAACTCCATCTCCAAGCGCACCATCATTCACGCCAAAAACACCAAAAGAAACTTTGCAAACTTCACCAAAAGTGATTAAATCTCCTACAGCCGAATCAGCATCTCAAACGACAAAACCTAACCCAGAAAAAATTACATCTGACAAAATTAAATCTGATGAGTCCAATAAAGAATTTAAACCAGAACCTAAAACTGAATTGGAATCCAAACCAAATTCTGAAACTGATACAAAAGTGACAGAAAAAACGGAAGTACCTACTAAGTCAGAGAAAGCAGATATTAAAGTTATTCCCCAATCTGACCAAAAAACATCTGTTATTGAAGAGAAATCAGTGAACTGAATATTTTCATCCAAAATGATATAGCAATCCTAAATCATTTGTGATAATCAATATTGTAGAGACGTGACATGTCACGTCTCTACAGAGTTTAGCAGTTGACAAATCAAATATGATTACTATATTTGGATTTTAGTTAGTAATATGGAGTGCGTTATGCTGCGTGCGAATGCACTCCAATCAAAATTAATACCTACATTTGCTATTAGAATCAGGACTTATGCAACGATAGCGGAAGCATGACGTTAGTCATGGGTAATGATGCAATTACGTTGATTTTGCGTAAGTCCTGAGAAATTTTTCTAGATTGCTTATATCTCAATGACTTATATGATGAATCAAATTTTTCATATTACCAAATCCACCGTGTGGGAAAAAGCAAAATCAACTGGGATTTATTGTAGCGATACCTTGGAGTCAGAAGGTTTTATCCATTGTTCGACTCGCTCGCAAATAGTCGAGGTCGCCAATCGGTTGTTCAAAAATCAACATAATTTAAAACTTCTTTGCATCATTCCCAGTAAAGTCAAACCAGAAATCCGTTATGAAGCTGTTGAAGGAGAAGAAATTTTTCCTCATATTTATGGCGCTTTAAACATTGATGCAGTATCAAAGATTGTTGACTTTGAACCTGGTGAAGATGGTTTATTTATATTACCTGCGAATATTTAGTCTTCAAATATCTAGGATTTAAATTAATTTTCAGAAAATATCATCTGATTTGCGGTAGATAATATATAATCTGCAATCTACACTTATAAGAAATATAAAAGATATGCAGATAAAACTATCCTGGGAGAGATTTCCATTGCTTTCTCAGTAATTACAGCAAAATACCATGTTTAGACTCATAGATGTTTTCTGGGCTTATATTTTTATCGCTGTATTAATTCTTGTAGGGCGCTTCATTAGACAGCGAATTAGAATTTTGCGATCGCTTTATATTCCAAGTTCTTTGGTAGCAGGCGCAATTGCTTTATTGTTAGGTCCAAGCGTTTTAGGTGCAATTGTTGCAGCGAATAATCCTGCTTCCCCTTTAGCAAACGGGCTTTTCCCCGAAGAAATTCGAACTGTATGGAGTCAATCACCCAGTATTTTTATCAATATAGTATTTGCGACCTTATTTCTTGGACAATCAATACCCGGTTGGCGAATGATTTGGCGTCAAGCTTCTCCCCAAGCAGCTTTTGGACAAACTTTAGGCTGGGGACAATATGTCATTGGTTTATTGCTCAGTATCACTGTATTAACGCCTGTTTTTAAGTTACCTCCCATTGCTGCAGCCTTAATCGAGGTGGGTTTTGAAGGAGGACATGGAACCGCTGCAGGTATGGCGCAGACTTTTGAGCAATTGAATTTCCCCGCAGGTAAAGACCTATCTTTAACTTTAGCTACGATTGGACTGGTAGGTGGTATTGTTGCTGGTACTTGGTTGATGAATTGGGGAAAAAGTACTGGACGTATTCAGATAGAACGTCAAGCAGAGATCGATTTGGGTATCGAGCAAAGTAAAGGGAATCAGATCAATCTAGAAGATTATTCAGATGTTGAAATAGCAAGAAAATATCTATTTCGAGATTTATTAATCGATCCAATATCCCTAAATTTTGGTTTTGTAGGATTAGCAATTGCTGTAGGTTGGTTGATACAGCAATCATTAATTTTAATTGAGTCTCTCACTTGGGGGAGGTCTGAAGGATTTAGATTGATGCCTTATGTTCCTTTATTTCCCATTGCCTTAGTCGGGGGAATTATAGTCCAATTACTTGTGGTGCGTGTTGGTAGCAGCTACATGATTAGCAGACCTTTGATGGAGCGAATTGGTGGATTAGCATTAGATATCACAATTATCACTGCTTTAGCCACAATTTCTTTAACTGCATTAGGGGAAAACTTACCAGCTATATTAATTTTGTCAGTAGCGGGGATTCTTTGGAATATATTCGTTTTCATTTTTCTCGCACCACGCTTGATTCCTTTTTATCCTTACGAAAGAGGATTGGGAGATCTGGGACAGTCAATGGGAGTGACTTCTACCGGTATATTGTTATTAAGAATGGTGGATCCAGATAATCGTTCCGGTGCATTCGAGTGTTTCGCCTACAAACAATTATTATTTGAACCAATACTTGGTGGTGGTTTATTCACTGCAGCTGCACCACCATTAATAGCAAGATACGGGCCATTTCCTATTTTATTATTGACCTCGGGGATGTTGGGATTTTGGCTAATTTTTGGCTTTTGGAACTGCAAGGAGCTACAAAAAGATTCACAAAATGATATCTAGTACCGCTGCGCGGAGGTCATTAGCGTACCGTAGGTAGCGCAGCCGCAACTAGAGCCTGCGTCCGTCGGCGGTTAGCCAAGGGCGTGTCCGTAGGACATAACAGACCGCGCTGGAGGCGTTAACGGATCCGTTCCCCAGGTAGCAAAGCTAAGGTAGCGCAGCTAGAGCCTGCGGCGTCGGCGGAGCCTCTAGTGGAGTATTAGCACTGCAACAGTATTATATTATCTAACTTCTAGATGTTATATATGGTTGCTTTATTCCCGCCGATCTGTACTAGTACGAATATCGGTATATCGAATCGAAATTCATTAGTGTTATTTAAACATATCAATATCTTGAACGGATAAAACTAGGAGCAACAGAAATTTTGCTTCTGTAAATTTTGCTTTTGTACATCCAATA
The DNA here is from genome assembly GCF_030065675.1 of Mastigocoleus sp. MO_188.B34. GTDB lineage: Bacteria > Cyanobacteriota > Cyanobacteriia > Cyanobacteriales > Nostocaceae > Mastigocoleus. The sequence goes on from NZ_JASJDK010000007.1 coordinate 95,067, forward strand.
ATAAATTGATGAGAACATGGAAAATACAAATAAAGAATAACCAAAGAGCTTAGCATCTAGAGGAATAAGCAAAACAGAACTAGCTAATTCCATCAGGATCAAACCAATAACTATTCTGGTAATAGTTCTTCGTTCCATTAAGCTGGACAAAATAGCACCTGCTGGTGCACCAACCACAACTACTGGAACTGCAGCTAGCCAATAATCAGTTATGGGTTTGACAAAATCACCAACAAAATATTGATGAAGAATAAAACCAACCACAGCATTGATAGCCATTAAAATTACAGACGTTGGGGTACTTACTTTTTCGCACAAGCCAAATAGTAATACCATGATGGAAAAACCAACAATATCCATTCCACTACCAACTAAACCGCTGACTATTCCTCCCCAAAGTCCAGCTAATAGTGAAAAATATCGCTCTCTTTTTCCCCAAGTAGGAATAGCTAAATTTCGCGTTATTTTACTACGATTCAAAACAAATAAAACTACAGCAAAACTGCAGATCATCATTGTAAAAGAAAATTTGACTACATCTGGGGGTATAACTGGAGCAAGAAAAACCGAACTAAGGATGATTCCAGGAATACCTCCCAGACTTGTCCAACGGATAAACCGCCATTCTACTTTGGTTTTCATCGCCATGATCGTCAATGAAGCTGCACTCATACCTATACTTTGAATCGCTAGAGAAAATACTTTTGCTTCATTAGGAGGAACGTGAAGCACCTTTGTAAAAACTGGGAAAGCAACTGCTCCTCCACCCATGCTTGTACCACCCGCTACTATGGAGCCAAAAATCATAGTGACACTAGCTTCCCAATTCTCAGTCAAATTAGAAAGAGCGCGACTCGGACCAGCTACAGTTAACCATATAGTCCAAACTGCGATCGCAACAAATATACTTACTCCAATGAAGTTTTGAGAAAATAAAGTCTTACCTACATAAAAAAATAATTTGTAACTTGACTGGATCTGTTTTTTGAATTTGATTATTTTTGTTGGTTGAGTTTTCTGTGGTTTGAGCATATTTAATTTCTACACTAGCCAATTATTTTGATTAGAAACTACAACGAGAGTCGCAATGACAATGAAGAGATGAAAACCCAAAGTATGAAGCCTTATAACATTGATAATTGAGGATCATTTTCCTCTAACGAGGTTGCGATCGCTAACGATAAAAAATGAATTACGACTTACTTTCAATAGTTCAAATGGTACAACCTAAAAAGATATCTGAATCGAGCTATAAAAAGGATGATATCACCAGGAGAAAATACTACAGGCCATTACTTTGAGGTATGTCTTTTTTAATCGCTTTAAAGCTTATCATCGTTTTTTGTCAGGTTCTGATAGGCTCTTATGAATTAGGAAGATGTAAGAGAATACAAATCAAAAAATAAACTATCATAGCATTCGGCTTTTGCCGCTTTTCAAGTTGCACGTGCGGATCGCAGGATTTTGTGCTCATGTTGCAACAAAAATAGCTTACCCATACATTATGCTTAGTATTATGCCATCACTTTGGTATTGATGTTCTTTAGTTCTTCCCTTGCAGTTTAATTTAATTCACATTAGCCGTAAAAATTTCATTGTGTGCGCGAATTGGGTTGTTTCAAACCCCTATAACTTCGTTATCAAAATTTCACTTTATGCGCGAACACACATGATATCATGTCCGGTAAAACACTTACAATAAGGTTCGTAGTAGCGCTTGAGCGCCAATATCTTTACTATGGTGCTAAAGCGCTACTACAAACAAACATATTTTTTCATAAGTAATTAAGCGGACATGATATGATTCCGTGAAATTTTTCAACTTATGTGCGAACGTATGACATTTAAGGCTTTTCGTACATCTTCTAAAGCCATACCAACACCTCTATAATACCCTCTAAAAGAGGGTTAAGTTTGAAACTGTTTTTCTAATAGATTCAACAGAATTTTTTTTGGGAATATTAAAGGTAACTTGGTGATGAAATGAGATGCTATAGAACCAACTACAATATTTACGTGTCCTTTTTCTAGAGCTTTCAAGGCTTTGTTTACCACTTGTTCGGGGGTAGACAAAGTTTGACCATTACTTGCGAGTATAGTGGGAAACTTAGCTTCATTGAAAAAGTTGGTTTGTGTAGGTCCTGGACAAACAACCAAGACGCGCAACCCGAATTGACGATTTTCTGCCCATAATGCTTCGCTAAAGCTGCGAACAAAAGCTTTGCTGGCTGCATAAACTGAAAGATATGGCATTGGCATGAATGCTGCAATTGACGATATATTGATAATGCTTCCCGAACGTCGTTGGCGCATTTGTGGTAAAAATTTGTGAGTTAGATCGACCAACGCTATATTATTTAACTGCAACATTTTGATTTGGCGATCGCCATCGGTTTGAGTAAATTCACCATAGTCACCAAAACCTGCATTATTTATTAGTAAATCAACAGTCAATCCCTTGGCTTGAGTTGCATCGTAAACTTCTTGAGCCGCAGATGGTTCAGTTAAGTCTTTAACAATAACATTTACTTGAACTTTGTATTGCTCTTGTAACTGTTGAGCAAGAGCATTAAGCTTGTCTTGGGAACGTGCAACGATAATTAGATTTGTATTTTTTGCCGCAAGCTTTTGAGCAAAACATTTACCCATACCACCAGAAGCACCAGTAATCAAGGCTGTAGTCATTTTTACTAAAATATTATTTGTGAACTATCTAATACTAGCAATAATTAGGGCTTAGTTCGGGAGCACCCAATGAAGGTAAAAGCATTATGATTAAAGTAACGACAGTCCAAGGGTTTGAGCCTAGGATGTTGACTTACATCTTGCACCAATAAAAATTGATGTATTCTCATTACTCAGTATTAAGCATGAACGCTTAACTTAGCCCTAAAAATCAAGTAAAAGAATGTAGCTTTATTGCGGCGATTTTAAGGTTTTCGTGGTTTAT
>NZ_JASJDK010000054.1 GCF_030065675.1 Mastigocoleus sp. MO_188.B34
TGATGTAGTTCAATATCCAGGATGCTGAAGTGAATTTGTCTGAGCATTCCACTACCGCTCATGTAGTTTTTGGCTGCTAGTAGTTTTTGATAATATTCTTCTGGCAGTACTTCACCTGTTTGGTAATGTTTCGCCATCCCCATTAAGGTCGGTCGGTCATAACACCAGTTCTCCATAAATTGACTGGGTAATTCTACTGCATCCCATTCAACATTGTTGATACCTGCAGCAGCAGAATAATTTACCTTGGTTAACATATGTTGCAAGCCGTGACCAAATTCATGGAATAAGGTTTCAACTTCATAGAAAGTCATTAAACTGGGCTTGTCATCAACTGGAGGAGTTTGGTTACATACCAAATATGCTACCGGTAATTGGATGTAACTCTCACCATCTTGGGCGATCTGGCGACGGTTAATACAGGTATCCATCCATGCACCACCGCGTTTTTCTGCTGGACGACTGTAGGGATCCAAATAAAAGTAAGCGATCGCTGTACCTGTTTCATCAGAAATCTGGAAATAACGAACATCTTTGTGCCAAACTGGAGCTTGTCCATCTGCTGAGGTGACCGTAACCGCAAAGAGTCGTTTAACTAACCCAAACAAACCATCAAGAACTTGGGGGAGGGGAAAATAAGGGCGTAGTTCTTCTTGGGTAAAAGCAAATTTTTCTTCCCTTTGTCGTTCCGACCAAAAACTGATATCCCAATGTTTTAAATCGTCAGCTTCTTCTGCTCCTTTGCTCGCTGCAAAAGCTTTAAGTTCTTGAAGTTCTTTAACTGCAGCATCGTAACTAGCACCACGTAGCTCTTCTAAAAGTTTGTCTACAGCTTCCACGTTAGGAGCCATTTTACTTGCTAGACTCACCGCAGCATAGGTTGGATAACCCAATAACTGCGCTAATTCCTGACGCAGCACTAAAATTTTATCAATTATGGGCTTGTTATCTAACTCACCAGCAGTTGCGCGACTAATAAAAGCTTTATAAGCTTGTTCGCGCAAATCACGGCGTTTGCTATGTTGCATGAAAGGACCATAGCTCGGTATATCTAAAGTTAAGCGCCAAGGTCCATTTTCCGGAGTAGCTGCAGTTTCTCCTGCATCTCGTGCTGCTTGTGCTCCAAGACTCAACCAACTAGGGGGTAAACCTTCTACTTCTTCTTTAGTGGTTAAAGTTAAACTAAAAGCCTTTGTCGCATCTAATACATGATTAGAAAATTTGGTGGATAATTCCCCCATTTCCATTTGGATCTCATTAAACCGCTGTCGCGCTTCACCTTGCAAACCCACACCAGAAAGTTCGGCATCCCGGACTGCAGATTCCACAATCCGCTGTTGGGCTGGATCTAAAGTATTCCAGGTTTCACCGGTGCGAATTTGTTTAAAAGCGTTGTAAATGGGTTGACTTTGACTCAGGCGATTAGAAAACTGAATTACACGGGGTTGCACAGCTTCATAAGCTTGGCGTAGTTCGGGGCTATTTTGCACGCCCATCAAATGACTAACAACACCCCAACTCCAAGTGAGACCTTCGGTAATTTCTTCAAGTGGTTCTACTAAAACTTGCCAAGTTGGTTGAATGTTAGCTTCTAAAATATTAGTTTCTAGACTTGTTAATTGTGTATCTAGGTCTTTTAACAGTATGTTAAATGCTGGTTCAACCTGTTCTGGTTTAATTTCTGTAAATGGGGGTAAACCAGAACCTTTAAGTAAAGGATTATTAGAAATATTTGTATTTTCGGCCATTTGTGTGTGAGTAATAATTTTTGTGTTTGAGTAATAATTAAATTATTGAATAATAGCAAATTTAAGTCTTATTTTTAAAACTTATTCGTTCCTTGATATTGAGACCAAATCGTCTCGATCGCACAATTATTATGGTAATGATTATGATATTTGGAATATTTGGGGATGTTGTTCAAGATGTTACCGATTTTGCACAAGAAGTAGTACCAATTACGGAGGAATTTGTTAACCAGACTGTTAGAGTTTTGAGGGGACAAAATATTAGTGGGAGTATTTATATTACCCTGTCAAGATTAGATAAACGCCGTCCGGGTACAATTCAAACTGCAACCAAAGTATTAGAAAGAACAAGTAAAGTTCTAAATTCTGTACTTAAAACTACACCTGAAGGAACCCCTTTGAGGAAACAAACTATTAAAACGCTAAATGCTTTTGCAAATCTAAATAAAGAATACAGACAATATTTAAATAATAAAGGTTTATTCCGATTTATTGATGGTTTACAGGCAAGGAGTGCACTGAAAAAATTTAACAAGGAATTCGATATTTTATTAAAAGAAGCTGGTCTTCCCGTACCATTAATACCTGGAAGTTAGATAAGATTCAAAATACATTAAGTATGCCAAACACCATAATACCAAGGTAAACTAAATAAACTCCATTGAGTGCAACTACTTCCCATAATTCAAAACTGTACTTTTGAGCACCCCAGTGAATTACTGCCGCATAAATTACCCCCAGCAAAGCAACAAAAGTTAAGTTAAATGAATATAGTTGTAAATCTTTTACTGGAAGACTTACAAGTGCTAAAGGGAAAAAAGCAAGGGTCATTGTTGCTGTATTGTCAGCAATCACATTAGTAGTAGCAGCAGTTAATTGACCGCTACGGGCTACACTCCAGGTTGCAAATACTTCTGGTGCAATACTCATGGTAGATGTAATAAAAAGTCCACCAACTAGTTGGGAAATACCTAACAGAGAAACGATATTTTCCGTAGCCTTGACGGTTAAGTAGGCACCTAAACAAAGTGATAAGATCCCAGTGATCGCAATCATGATTTCCTGTTTTTCCCATTCGACTGTTTGATGATTTTGCCTTTCCCGCATAACTGCTTGGGCTAGGTAAACAAAGTAAGCTACTAACATAATCCAACCATCAATAGGTTGTAGCCCGCGCCAAGGTTGAGGAAGAGTTAGTATGGCTGCTAAGGCAATAATTAATAGGTAGGGAATTGCTTGTACGGTTAATGCTTCTGGTTTTACTCGCAAGGCATGTGTTTGAGGGTTATCTGACAATGAATGATTGGAATTGGTTTGAGAAGTAACTTGAGGGTTATCTTTAGCATTAGCGACAGAAGCAATATAGGAAACAGTTACGATCGCTGGTACAGAAATAATATTCGAACCAAGCAAATTACCTAGTCCAATATCTTGAAGACCAGCAACAGCACTAGCCACATTAGTACCAACCTCCGGGCTTGCTGTAGCTAAAGCGACAAAAGCAGCAGCAGCAGCTTCTGATAAACCCCACCTTTTCCGTAATTTTTGTAGTGGTTCTGCTAATTTATCTGCTCCCCAATGAGCAGCTATTACAGCACCAAGTAAAACTAAAAACCATAAAAATAAATTCATTGTTTATGTGTCATAAATTTTTAGCTAATGTGCAAATAAATAACTTGAAATAAGCCCATAAGCTAGGAAAATTTTAAAGGTTATGCAATATTTTCATTTTCATTTTATTTTTCCATCACTTTTGTCGCTGTAAGCACATAATTCAGGACATTATGTTTTACTTGAAAGGTAATAGAGGATGTGGTGCAAGAAATATTTAAGCGGAAAACATATAGCAATTGCAATTATCCACAGATTTGTGAACGGATAAATCCTGTAGAGAACTTGCAGAACCTGCAGCGTCGGTGTTAGCCTCTGCAAAGTCTCTAAAATATTAACTTTTACCTACGGTACGCTTACGCGTTTGGACGCACTACGTGAACGTCTTTGATACGGCTAACATAAATTATTTAGGATTGCTATAGTTGTATAGTAATCATATTTGATTTGTAAACCGCTAAACTCTGTAAATACGGGAGCATCCCAAATGTGTAAAAACATATTTTGTCATTGCGAACGTAATGAAATAGAGTGTTAGCGTAGCATCTCCGTTTAGGAGAAAGCAATCGCAATGACAACCTATTATTTTGGTAAATTTGCAAAATTGGGATGTTCCCGTAAATACGTGACATGTCACGTCTCTACAATATTGATTCTCAAAAATGATTTAGGATTGTTATAGATTTATTTATCTAATTATTAAAGTAGAAAATTAAAGGTAGAAATTATTTATATTGTTTGACTAAGAAAAGTTATTTCAGTGCAGAAAAAATAGTATTAAGTAATATTTCCGTAGTGAAAGGCTTAGATAGAAATCCTTGAATTTGAAGGTTTTGATGTTGAATCGTAGAACCATGAGCCATTAGCCCACTCATTGCGACAATTTTTACTTCTGGATTAATTCGTTGTAACTTAAGAATAGTTGAAGGTCCATCGATCCCGGGCATCATCATATCTATTAAAACTAAGCTGATGCGTTCCTTGTGCTGGGCGTAAAGTGCAAGGGCTCCAATTCCATCGCTTGCAGTTAAAACTTTGTAATTATGACTATTAAGGGTATTTTTAGTAATTTCACAAATCGTAGCTTCGTCATCAACTACTAAAATTAATTCTCCATTACCTTCTGGTAATTCTGCATCTGCTGGAGTATCGGTTTCAATTATTTGACTGCTGGGTAAATACACATTAAATTTACTTCCTTTCCCTACTTCGCTATACACGGTTACAAAACCACCATGACTTCTAATAATGCTGATTGCAGTAGAAAGTCCTAAGCCAGTTCCCTTACCTTGCTCTTTTGTCGTAAAAAAAGGATCGAAAATGCGATCTAATATTTCAGGATTAATACCCATGCCAGTATCAGAAACAGCGATCGCAGCATAGGAACCCACTGAAGCATCTGCGTGCATGCGAGCATACTCTTCTTCAACCCAAAAGTTTTCGGCACTAATATTCAGGCTACCACCATCAGGCATGGAATCTCGAGCATTTACAACCAAGTTCATGAGTACTTGGTGGAGTTGGGTCGGATCTCCAAATACTGTCCACAAATCGGGTGCAATATTTACTTGGGTGTCGATGAATTTCGGAAAAGTTTTTTTTGCTACCTGTGCCACATCTATAATTAAGTGTCGCAGTTGGATTGTGGTACGAGTTCCTTCTACACCCCGGGTAAAAGAAAGAATTTGCTTTACTAAATCGGCTCCACGCTTGGCACTACCTTCCAATATGCCTAACAGTTGCTTATTATTATCATCAAGATGGGGGAATTTGAAGGATAAAAGTTGAGCAACTGCTAAAATAGGGGTCAAAATATTATTAAAATCATGGGCAATACCACCAGCGAGGGCTCCTAAACTTTCTAGACGTTGGGCTCGAAGGAATTGCGCCTGTAATTGTTTTTTTTCAGTAATGTCGGTACTAACTATTAAGATAGATTTAGGGTTATTTGCTTCGTCGTACATAAGGGTCCAGCGACTTTCAGCGACGATTTTTTTCCCACCTTTGGTAACTTGTTCCAGTTCGCCTTGCCACTTACCATCTTTAGCTAGTGTTGCTTGTATTTTTCTGCGTAGTATTAAACTTTCTTCCGAGTCATATAAAATTTGTTCAGCATTTTTACCGATCGCTTCTTCTGACTTCCACTTGTACAAACGCTCGGCACCTTTGTTCCAGAATAGTATTTTATTCTCCAGGTCACATACAGAAATTGCATCGGTTGATATATCCAAGAGTGCTGCTTGTTCATATATTCTCTGTGCAGCCTGCTTTTGCTCTGTGATATCTTCAACTGTCCCTACATGACCGAGGAAATTCCCTTCTGTTGAATACATGGGGCTAGCAAGAGCCCGCACCCAGCGGATTTCACCTTGCTGAGTCAAAAGTCTGTGCTCGTGAACCCAAGAACCTTGTTCTGATGCTGTATGTTCCCAAGATTTAAGAACTTCTAAGCGTTCTTCCGGGTGAATTGCATCAACCCAACCGTACCCCAAACTTTTTTCTTCACTCAAACCAGAAATTTCGTGCCACAAAGGATTATTGTAACTACGTCTTCCTTGACAGTCCGTTTGGAAAATTGCCAGGGGTGCTGAATTGCAGAGGGTTTGAAACCGTTCTTCGCTTTCTTGTAATGCTTGTTCAGTACTATATCTTTTACGTCTTTCTCTCGCTTCCCGGACTTCCCTTTCTACCGCAGGTACTAAACGGGTAAGATTACTTTTGAGCAAGTAGTCATGGGCTCCGGCTTTCATTACCGCAACAGCAACATCTTCGCCAATTGTGCCAGATACTACGATAAATGGTAAATCTAAATTGTATCTCTGGAGGAGTTTAAGGGCTTCTAAACCGCTGAAAGCCGGCATGCTGAAATCCGCGATTGCAATATCCCACGTACGTTCTTCCAGCGCTGTTTGCATCGCCGTCGGAGTATCTACTCGAACATAATCCAAGCTGTATCCACCCCGACGCAACTCCCGCAAGGTTAGAAGAGTATCATCTTCAGAATCCTCGATAATTAGAACATTTAGGTGACGGCTCATGTTGACTCATTTCCGTTAGTTAGCCTTAGAAGGCGGCGGTTCGTTCATCAGTAGCCAGTACATCCCCAGTTGCCGGATTGCTTCCGAAAACTGAAGAAAATCTACAGGTTTGCGGACATAGCTATTGCATCCCAAGCTATAACTATTAAGCATATCGCGTTCTTCGTTAGAGGTTGTTAAAATCACCACAGGCAGTAGCTTAGTCCGTTCATCTTCGCGCAAGCGACGTAAAACTTCAATACCATCAACCCGAGGAAGTTTTAAATCTAGCAAAATTACAGCAGGTTGAAGGGTGGTATCCCTTGATCCATAGGTACCCGTACCAAATAAATAATCTAAAGCTTCAACCCCATCATGAGCTACTACAACTTCATTCATGATGTGATTACGTTTGAGAGCTCGAATTGCCAAAGCTTCGTCATCGGGGTTGTCTTCCACCAGAAGAATGATTTTATCTCTGATGCTCATTCCCCACTCCCTCTGGTCTCAAAGTGAAGTAAAAAGTGGCTCCTTGCTCTACAGTTGCTTCTGCCCAGACTCGACCACCATGTCGATGGACAATCCGCTGTACTGTAGCTAAACCAATACCATTACCTGGAAATTCATTCATATGATGTAACCGTTGGAAGGGTACAAATAACTTGTTAGCATATGTCATCTCAAAGCCCGCACCATTGTCTCGGACAAAGTAGACTGGAATTTCGCTTTTGGGAGACATTTCTCCAAATTCGATTTCTGCTTTCGTTCCCTTGGATGTAAACTTCCAGGCATTATTAAGTAAGTTTTCCAGTAATACTTGTAGCAGACGAATATCCCCTTTGGCTACTAGATTTGTGTGGATTTTCAGTTCAACTTGTCTTTCTGGTTCGTTCTGTTGTAACTCCGTACAAATTTTGTTAGCTAAATAACTCAGGTTTACTGATTCTATATACATCTCGCTGCGGGTTACCCGGGATAGTTTGAGGAGATCGTCAATCAGCTGTCCCATTCGCTGGGTGGCTAATCTGATTCTTCGTAGGTAGTCCTGTCCGGTTAAGTCCAAATTATCCGGGTAGTCTTCCAGCAAAGCCTGACTGAAGCCATCAATACTGCGTAACGGTGCTCGCAGATCGTGAGATACTGAGTAACTAAAGGCTTCTAGTTCCTTGTTCACCACTTCCAATTCAATGATGGTTTTCTGTAATTCTTGATTTAAACCCTGAACTGCTTGTTGAGCTTGTTTTCTTTCTATTACTTCTGCTTGCAGTTCTGCTAAGAGTTTGCCATGTTGCAGAGCAGTTCCCAAATGGGTGGCGATCTGTCTCACAAAATCGATTTCGGTTTCTTTCCATACACGGGTTTCTGTGCACTGATGAATACAAAGTAATCCCCACAATTGTTGATCTTGTAATAATGGTACTGCGAGGTTTGCCCGTACCTGAAATTGAGACAGAACCTCAATGTGACAATCACTTAGTCCTGCATTGTGAATATCTGCAACTGCTTGAATGCGACCTTGTTGATAATAAATTGCAAATTGTTCTCCAAAACAGTGATCATGGATTTTTTGCTCCATAGCCGAACTGAAAGCCGGATCTACATCTTCTGAGACAAATTCACCATCGTCCCATCCGGAGTTTGGATAAAAACGAAACATACCCACTCGATCTGCGGCTAAAAGCTGACGAACCTCAATTGCTGTGGCTTTAAAAATCGTTTCTAGGTCTAAGGGTTCTCGTAAACGAGCGATCGCCCTAAGTAGTGCTTTCTGCTGCTCTAAATGGAAATATGCTTGTTTCAGTTTTTGTTCTAAACCTTGGACTTCGTCTGCTATGATATTCTTTATTTGCTCAAATACCGCCTCATCTCCACACAAGTTCCGCAAACTTGCCAATTTCTCTGGTTTCATTATTCTTAGCCAGCTAGCTTAGCAGATACTTTAAAATTTAGGCAAAACCTTAGTTTAGGTCTTTTAGTTATTTACTCCGAACTGCTACTGAACCTTTAATATATGTGCCTAGGTTAACACGCCCATCAGATATCGACTGGAAAATATAACAAGTAGTTACATATAACAGTAAGCATATAGGAAAACAGGTAATAGACATTTCCAGAAAATAATGTAGAGACGTACCACGGTACGTCTATTGAGGGACAAAAATTTGACGAATACTTAAGTTAATTATTGATTCTTTCTCATTCATGTGTGACTAATTTTATTCTGTCACTTTTTTTAGCTATAAATACGGAAGTGAAATCTTGTGGTTTGGAGATATGTGTAGATAGGAAAACATATAAGCATTACTAACAAGAGTCTCAAAATATGGTCAGCCAATTCGTTTCAGGAACAGTGTCCTAAGTCTCACGCAACCCAAATGTATATCAAGCTTACTGAAGAAATTTTTATTCAACCCAATTTTGTAGAAAATTAATTATTAAGGATTAACTATATAAAATTAATTCAGAAGATGAAAAATGGAAAGAGCGTAAGCCTTTTATACCTCTAACAGAATTGAAGTGTGGTATAGGAAAAAAGAAGCTGGAAACTTTGAAACAATATTTTTGCATTAATTAGAAATATTCAAACAGATTCTGATATAAATTCGACCCCAAAATCACCTATCGATGGAGTATCAGACTTCCACCCTACATCGAAAATAGTTTATTGTGCATTACTGGGTAGATAAATTTAACTACTGTAAGTAAATCCAATAAATCTTATTGACAGATGAAAAAAGTCTTAGTTACGGGTGCGACAGGTGGAACTGGTTCCCTGGTGATGAAGAAACTACTTCAACAACAAAGCGAATTTGAAGCCTTTGGTTTTGCCAGGAATGAAGCAAAAGTTATAGAATTATTTGGCTCTACTGAAAAATTCTTTTTGGGTGACATTAAAGACCAATCAGTTTTAGAGCAAGCTATGGTTGGAATTAATGCTTTAGTAATTCTCACCAGTGCAATTCCAATAATGAAAACTCCACCAACTAAACCGGGAGAAACACCCGTATTTGAGTACGCACCAGGTGGAACCCCAGAAGAGGTGGATTACCAGGGTCAAAAAAATCAAATCGATGTTGCGGTTAAAGCTGGAGTAGAACAGATTGTTTTAGTCGGTTCGGGTGGTGGTACCGATGAAAATCACTACCTCAACACTATCGGCAATGGTAACATTCTGATTTGGAAGCGCAAAGCAGAACAGTACTTAATTGATTCTGGTATTGACTACACAATTATTCATGCTGGTGGTTTGCTCAATGAATCTGGAGGTTTAAGGGAGTTATTAGTAGGTAAAGATGATACTCTCATTAATAATCCACCTAATGGTATTCGCCCATCCATTCCGAGAGAAGATGTAGCAGAAGTGGTTATTCAAGCTTTACACGAACCAAATGCGAGAAATAAATCTTTTGACATCATCTCTAAACCAGAAGACGACCCATCAGGGGTTGTAACTAAAGATTTTGCTGCTCTATTTGCTCAAACTACACCGGGACTCTAAGAGGATGTTTGGAAAGTAATATTATAAACTATACTTTTCAAATATCATTTAACTCCATTAGATGTTAGTTAAATAAGTAATATATCTATCAATCATGGTACATATATCTGTACTCTGATTGATAGTATTTTGCGTTAAAGCAGAACATATTACAACTCTTCAAAACTCATAATTATTTTAAAAATCAGGCAAAAATCAGGCGATCGCAACAAAGAAATTCCAATTGAAAAATATACCATTGTCAGGGCGCACATCGGTGCGCTTCTACGGTCAATAAAATGGTATAAATTATTTTTTGGAAGTGCCTAAATCTAATTTTTCTTTTAAAACCTAAATAATTAGGAAAAATTGACTCCGCTCATTTCACATCAAACTAAATAAAATTTCACATCAAACTAAATAAAAATAGTACTAAATTTCTTCATTTAAAAACTTAAGCGCTAAGAATAATAAATCATAAAAATGACTTTTCAAAACTTGGAACTAAAATATTTGCAAAATGTTTGATAAATTACTGAGAAAATATGTACGAGTAGCTTAAAACGATATATTTGAAAGCTTCTATCCTGTTATTTATAACAACAATTATAAATGGCTTTACAAAAATGCTTAATAAGGTAATATGATAATTCGTCAAAAATTGCGTACTAAATGGCGAATAGTATGAACGAAATAGATAGTAAACTTCAAAGTCAAAATCCTTTGTCGTCATTACCGAATAATTCTTTACCTCAGTCTCCTACCAATAACCTAGATATTTCCGCAGCAACATATTTGGGTGGTTCGGAAGATGATTTTACTGATGCAGTTGATATCTCCCTTGATGGTAATTTGGTCATAGTTGGAGGTTCTCTAAAAAATGCAAGATTAGGAGGAAAAGAGACAGAACTCCTTGGTGGTGGAGATGGAACGATTGTTCGTTATGACTCCCAAACTAATCAAGCTATTGCGACCACTCGTTTACCAGGAAGAGTACTGGATTTAGAAGTCTCCAATAATGGTTATATTGCTGTTGCTTACGAGGGTGGAATAGCTGTATTAAATGCTGATGCAACAGAGGTCAAATGGAGTAAACCCTTTACTGATGTTTCTCGCATAGCAATCTCAGATTCAGGAAAAGTTGGTGTTGTACGGGATATTAAAGGTGGTGACCGCGCTTATCTATTCGATAGCAATGGAGAGCAATTGCAAGAGTGGAGTACAAGTGGTAAACGTCACTTCAAAGACATAGCAGTGAGCGACCAAAATGGAGGTATGGTTGTTACAACTGGATTCGAGCAAAAAACCTCGATTTTGCAAGTTGCGTTCACTCAAGCATTGTCATACGAAGGAGAAGAACTCTGGAAAAACTATGACTTCGACGATGAAGATATCTACAAAGAAAATCTATTAGCTGATACCCGAGGACAACGGGTTTCATTCGGACGCGATGGACAGCTATACGCTTCATATTATGTAAATGGTGGTACCGGTTTCTCGATTTTCTATCGCGATCCCTACAATGTAACAGAAGAGCTTACTGACAAGAGAAAAATTGAAACCGACCAATATAACAGTCCTACTAATGTCAACTCGATTCAGATGTTGTGGTACGGTCGTTACGACCTCGAAAATGGGGATCTAATAAAAGGTCAATCTTTGTTAGGTCGTCGTGATGATGGTAAAGGTAACTCCGTGAATGCAAATTCTATTACAGCGACAAAAGACGGTACCGTCATTATTGCTGGAGGTGCAGCAGGTAAGATTGCAAATAGAGACGAACAGACTATCGAAGGACAACCTGTAAGTGAATACACACCTTACGATGGACATCTTGCAATCATCAGTTCAGATTTAACCGAAAGACTTTCATGGACACCTATTTCAGACAGTAATGGAGGGGTTGTAGCTGCAGTTAGAGATGGGAAAATAGCAGCCGTTACAACCACTGACTTTGAAGGGAGTCAAATTACTGACAACGCGATCCAAGAAAGTAAAGGTGGAAAGAAAGACGGGTATCTTTTAGTAATTGGTGGAAATGACGCACCTGTGGGAACAACACCAAAAACTTCACAACCTAATATTCCATCCGTACCTGAAACTGAAATTGAAACTCCAACTGAAATTGAAGCTAAAAATGTGAATGGAACGGAAGAAGTCCCAACTGTAGAGAAACAAAACGCTGATATTTCCCCAATCAGACTGACAAAGGGAAATGGGGATCCCTCAAAGGTGAAGGAAGAAGAAGTTAAAATTTCCCAACCCATACTCGAAATTAAATCTGAGGCTAAAAATACAGTAGAAGATAATAATCCCTCAGGAATAGGTAAACAAGAAATTAATATTTTCCAACCTGTACTTGAAACTCAAACAGAGATTGAAAATAAAGTAGAAGATAATAATCCCTTAGGAATAGATAAGCAAGAAATTAATATTTCCCAACCTGTATTTGAAACTCAAACAGAAATTGACAACGAAGTAACAAATGATAATCCTTCAGAAATAGATAAACAAGAAGATAATATATCCCAACCTATTATTGAAATTGAAACTGAGGTTGAAAGTCAAACAGCAAATAATAATCCCTCATTAACAGATAAGCAAGAAGATAATATTTCTCAACCTATCATTGAGACTCAAACTGAAATTAATAAAACAGAAGACAGTAATCCTCCAGCAATAGATCAGCAAAAAGATAATATTTTCCAACCCATACTGGAAGCTGAAAATCGAAGTGATCTCCCCAGTTCAATATTTCCCAAAGGCTTAACAGATTTAAGCCAAACTGACTCAAGTACAAATAATAAACTAGATCTAAATCCTAAATTTCCGATGGAATTTTCTGATGTTAGACCTACAAACTTTTATAGCTATTCCATTGGATATTACACATCTGGAAACATCACTAGTTTTGTAGAAGATACCCTAATCTATGGACAAATAAATTCAGAAAAAAGTGATGATAAATCTGCTTTTTACTATCAATCACGATATTCCGGTTTGATTTCTGATAATGGAACATTGGAAGAATCGTTCGATACAAATAATAGTGAAAGCATGAACTTTTCATTTTCTGAATTTAGCTTTATGGGTACAAACTCAGACAACAAAGATAATATTATCGGTCAGGAATCTGATTTTGAAGATATTTTTGACAGCATCAGCAGCAGTTTAAATAGATTTGCAACTAACTTCAACCTCAAATCCATTTTTTAATCTTGTGGTTTTTTGTTCTCCACTTCAATTTTTTCACTAACCGTTATACTGCACAGTATTCTTAGGTAGTTTAAAAAATCAGCCTGTTATGAGCACCATTCCCAACAATCAAATTAATATTATCCAAAATATTATCCAAATTGCGATCAGCACGCGCCATTTCAATGGCGATCGGCACGCACCACTTCAATGGCGATCGGTACGCACCATTTCAATGGTGAACGCAACCATTGGGGAAATTATAATTAAGTTAGCCGTCAGCGAATCCATGTCATGATACTCCAAGTTAATCATAAATTGACCTTGCAAGAGTTCTTAAATCTTCCACCCGGGGAAGGAGATATCACCTACGAACTCGTTGACGGACAAGCTATTCCCAAAATGTCACCAAAAAGATTTCATTCGACACTTACCCGCGCTCTTCTTTTTTTAATTTACGCATGGTGTGAAGATAAAGGAGAAGTATGCCCAGAATGGTCAATTATACTAACTTGTAACGGACGTGATTGGGTTCCTACACCAGATTTACTCTATATTTCTTATGAACGTTTATCAAAAGACTGGAATGAAAATGAAGCTTGTCCGGTTCCGCCAGAGTTAGCAATTGAAATTATCTCACCTGGGCAAACCTTTGGACAAATGACAGGTAAAGCGCAAGATTATTTAAATGCTGGGGTATTACGGGTTTGGGTGGTAGATAGCAAAGCGAGAAGTATCACGGTTTTTTATCCAGATGCAGCACCGAAGACTTATGTGGGTAACAAGGTAATTACAGATACATTGTTTGAGGGGTTGGAATTTACAGTTGAAGCGGTATTTCAGAAAGCGAAAATTCCAGCAAAAGATGGCTTGTAGGGTGTTGTTACGCCTTGAGTATATTTGATTTAAGGTTTACATCCTTAAGGATGGCATAACGCACCGCGATATTTAAATTGTTTATATATAATTTTATGACTTTACAGATGATGCGCTTGTTTCTCGATTTTGCGATCGCAGAAGCCTTGAAGAATAATACACTGCGACTTTATACAACTGAAATGTCTGAAGCTGCTCGTAAGTTGATTGAGGGTGTGGAATTAGAAGATGAGTAATTCAAAAACTTCGAATAGCTTAAAATCATTAATCAAATTACCTTTTGTCCAGATTATATATTGTTTACCAAGCCCCAGGTAAGTAAGAATAAGTTTTAATTTAAAGAGATTCTTTCACCCTTACTTAGTGTTATTTCCGAAAAACTTAAGGGAATTATATAACTAGTACGAAATCAAGTATTTTTCTGGAAATAATTGTGAGAGAAAAGGGATTATTGAAAAATGACACATGTGAGTATTAAAGCTATCGAATATTTACAAAAAGAAATATCTGATGAAATTAGACGAAGACAAGACATTAAAAAAAATATTTATATACTGCTTTCTTTAAATACATTGAAGGCTGTTAATCAAAGACTAGACAAGATAAAAAAGATATTAAAAAATTCAAAGTATAATATATTATTTGTTGGACAAGTTGGTGTAGGAAAAACTACAGCAATTTGTCACCTTTTTAATCTTATATATGGAAAAGATAAAAAAAATAATCAGAATAAAAAAATAACAGTTATTGAAGAAATTCTTTCAACAGGTTCTGGTAAAACAACAATATGCGAAACCATCATAAAACCCGCACAAAAAACCTTTATTGAAATAGAACCTTATTCTCCAGAAGATATTATTCAATTTATTGAGGAATTCTGTACATATATATGGCAAAAAGTACATCCTGAAACTGATTCAGAATATTCACCAGAATTACCTCCTGCTGAATTAATGAGAGCAATTAGAAACATTGTCGCTCTAAAAGAGTCTTATCATACAAAAGTTTTGACAGATCAGGCTGTAGAACTTGCAAATAAATTTAATGAATCTGAATTTAATTATTTTAAGGATGAGGTGCTTAATCGTGCAAATATTGCCAAGAGAACAGAAACAAAGATTAAATTTACAAATAATAAAATTTCTTATCAAACATCAAAATCAAATTATATAGATCTAGAAAAAAAGTGGATAAAAGATACTTTTAATGATATTAATCTTGCTAAGATAAATGATTTTTCAATTCCTAAAAAAGTTTACATATACATTAGTCCAAATATTACTGATTTTAATCGATATCCTAAGTTCAATGCAGTTATTGATACGAAAGGGATGGATGTAGTTAGAAATAGAGAAGATTTAGAACAGTATATTCGAGATAACGATCAAACAATTTGTATATTTACAGAAAATTTCAAAGCTGCACCTTCAAATGTTTCAGATTTGATAGAGCGATATCTTACACCTGAGTCTAAAGATATAGACACGAAATTTGCACTACTTGTTTTGCCACAAAAAGGCGAACCAGACAATGTAATCGCTTCAGACGGAAAAGTTGAAAGTAGAGATGAAGGAATAGCTATCAGAAAAAGTCAGATTCAAACTGAATTTAATAAACAGAATATTAAATTTATTTCAGATAATATATTGTTTTATGATTCATTACAGTACTATTTAACTGATGGTAGAATTGACCCTGATTTCGAAGAATATGATATCGAAGATGAAAAACAATCATTAATCAATGAAATTAGTAATATCATCATGAGAAGAGAAAATAAACTTATTAATGAATTTAAATCACTTAAGAAAATATTTTTGCAAATTAAAAAAGAAAATAATCTTGACCCCGAAGATGAAAAAATCCTTCAGGATTTAAAAAAAAAGATTCAAGAGCAAGGAATCTTAAAATCATTCAAACATAATTTAATGTATAAGTATCTCCATTCCCTGAAAGATTATCACGTTATGGTATTTCGAGCGACTAATAATAGGTTTGGAATATATGATTTAAGAGATGTAAATATATACTTTAAATGTAAAGATGTCACAGAAGATTTAGTTAAAGATAATTTAAAAAAAGCAAAATCCCAAATACTAGGAGCAGTTGAACTTGCAGAACAGCATGTACATGACAAATTAAACTTAGCTCCCATCCTGAAAATCATTCAAACTCAAATAGATAAATATTATGAAGAAATTGTAATTGCTGTGGGTGAGGAAATATCCAATATGTTGGAAAATGAAAAATTATTTCCCCAAAAGGATACCAATCCGTTTTGGTCAAAAGCGCAGAATAGATGGGGAAAGGGTTCTGGCTACAAAAATGACGTGTTAGCTATGTATAAAAATGAGATTCAAGATGTTGATAGCTTGTTTTTGAATAAGATACAAGATTTATGGCAAACACATTTTCTAGATAAAATCTTATCTTATTTTAGTGATCACAGTTTTTAGTGCAATTGTAAAGCTAATTGTACTAAACTATCCCGAGAAAATTAACTACGCTTTAACCAAAATCCTTGTAGAGACGCGCCAGAGCCTTTGGCGTCGGTGCGTCTCTACATTCGTTTATCATAATAGTCAAAATTTTGGTTGGGATTGCTATTTCCTTGCGGAAACGCTGACGCTAACCTTACGTCGCAATGACAGAAATTTTTAGTGCGTAAATCCTGCTTAAAACTCGTACTTCGACAGAACTTCCTCCTCCGCTTCAGCAGCTTTTAACCACTCCTGCATCGCCGGAAGTCCCAAAATAGCTTCCATATAATCCTGACAAACCCGATCCACCTCAACACCATAGGTAACAAACCGCAACACCACAGGTGCATACATCGCATCAGCAATGGTGAACTTACCAAATAACATATCGCCATCTTCACCAAACTTTTGCCGATAATTCCGCCAAATTGTCGTAATGCGATCGATTTCTTGTGGAACTCCCAACGTCATCCCTTTTCCAGGATATCTTGCACGGCAATTCATTGGCATATTTTCGCGTATTTTGAAAAAGCCCGAGTGTATTTCGGCACTAATACAACGCGCGATCGCTCTTGCAGCTTTATCTTCTGGAACCCAATGTAGATCCGGGAATTCTTCGGCGAGATATTCCATAATTGCAAGAGAATCCCAAACAGGTTGACCGCCATGTAATAGAACGGGTACTCTACCTGATGGAGAGTATTGACGAATTTTCTCCGCAGTTCCAGGGGTATAAAGAGGAATGCGAATTTCATTAAATTGTAAACCAGATTGTTTCATCGCCAGCCAAGGACGAAATGACCAGGATGAATAGTTTTTATTACCAATAACCAGGGTTAATTCTGCCATTTTTCAATTACCTAATTTTGGCGTTGCTGTTAGCGACAGCGTGGTGTCAGTCATATATCGGAGAGTTTGAGAGATTTCCCCCCAGAATTGGGGGGCTAGGGGGGCAAATAAATGATTCTTGAAGTTGCTATTCTGGATATTAAATCGGATGTCAAAAAAGACATGTGTGATGAATTTGAAGCAGCATTCCAACAAGCCTCAAAAATCATTGCTGCGATACCGGGGTATCTATCCCATGAATTACAAAAATGTATTGAAGTCCCCAATCGTTACATTCTCCTCGTACGTTGGGAAACACTAGAAGCTCATACTATCGGTTTTCGGGAATCACCAGAATATCAAGAATGGAAACGATTACTACATCACTTTTACGATCCATTTCCAGTAGTCGAACACTATTATTCAATTTTGCGATCGGGAATATGATATGGAACTATGATGGGCAAGTAGAAACAGTTAAACAATAAAATAAATTATCCTTTTCCATTACAGGGAAACTAGGAGGTAATTTGGATTTACTCACAGGTAAAAAGCCATTCTTTTCATAGAACCTGAGTGCACCTTTGAAGTTACCAATAGTTCCCAAATAGATTTCCCGGACATTGTTAGTTTTAGCATGACTAACTAAAGAATCCATCAGTTTTTTACCAATTCCATATTTACCGCGATAATTGACATCTACAAACATTTTTCGTAATGCTAAATAGCAATTATCACCCATGTCAATTGCACCAATAGTTCCAATTACATTATCTCCATCTAAAGCAATCCAAAAATTGCCATTACCTTTTTGATAAAAACTAGGAATTATCAGTAAATCTGGTTGTTCCTCTAAAGTAATTGATAATCCCAACTCTTGTTGCTGAATCTTCAAAATTAACTCAACAACTTGAGCTTGATACTGATGATGATAAGTAGATATTTTGATTGTATTTGTCATTCTGAAGCTTTAATTTATACTAGTAGGCTCAACTGGTAAAAACTGCTTTTGTAATGAGAACGAATAAACACTTTCACCACGATCATTGAGATATTGCAAACGTTGCTTTGCTTCATCAACAGTTGGTATATGTCCGATTGGAACCCACCATAGCGCCATATTTTTCCCTTCAGACTTTTGGAACCACTTTTTGCGACCGCGCATTACCTCTCCATGCTGACTGCGATACACAAACTGCTTAAAAGCATCAATTGATTCCCAAACTGATAAATTGAAAAGGATTAACTCATCATCATAAGCACGAATACTTGTTGCATTCCCCTCTTGAGCTTGCAGTCTCCACACAAACCCAGGACTTTTATCAGCTAAATTATTAATCGAATCTAATTGCGTCGCAAATCCAGCCATAATTGGATCGTCAAGTGGAGCAATCATCCGAGAAATATTAACCTGGGACAAGTGATGAGATTTGTTTACCATAAATTCACCCCATAGATGTACAAACAGACTTATCAATTACCCATTACTTAGGAACGAGAATTTAATAACCTGTAATTCTGAAACCTAGAATTGTGCGTTACGCTGCGCTAACAGCACCCTACTTTTGCACTTTATTTAATCCACATTCTTTATTACTCATTTATCTTCAATCATCTCAACCCTACAATCAAATAAAGGCTTGTATAGTTTTTATAAAAGCTATTTATACATATGAGAATCCATTGATACAATCTGTTAGCGGCAATCAAATAAACTTCCACATATGAAACTCTCTCAACTTCGAGCCGTAGTTGCAGTAGCAGATAGTGGTAATTTCAGCGAAGCAGCTTTGGAATTACAAATTACCCAACCAGCAATCAGTTATGCAATCGCAACTTTGGAAGAACAATTGGGTGTAGCTTTATTTGCTAGAGGGCGTCGTGGTGCAGTATTGACACCGGCAGGAGAACGGATTGTATCCCATGCTCGGCAGGCTTTACAGCATTTAGAAATGATGCAACAAGAGGCAAATATACATAGAGGTTTGCGTGGCGGTCAGGTACGAATTGCTTCCTTTCGTAGTGTTGCAACTCATTTATTACCGAAAGCGATCGCTAAGTTTAACAAACAATTTCCTGAAGTTTCAGTAAGCATTATCGAGCGTCCACACTTTATTGATATCGAAGATTTTTTACGTCAGGGACGGGCTGATATTGGTACGACATATTTACCCACCAGTGACGAGTTTGAAGCTTGGGAAATTCTTCAAGATGAATATGTTGCTCTGCTACCACCAAATAATAAATCTAGAGCGACACAAATTACTTGGGAAGATTTAGCAGCATATCCGCCAGTTATGCTTCCTGCTTTACCATGTGGAAGACCAATTCATAAACACCTGAAAACTGTTGCACCAATAATGAATACTACCAACGAATTTCAGGAAGATTCCACTGTCGTAAGTATGGTAAACCAGGGATTCTCAGCAGCAATTATCCCCCGTTTAGCAGCCGCACCAATTCCTCCTGAAGTGCAAGTATATAGTTTACCAATACCTCTCCAACGAGTAATTGGAGTCGTGGTTCTTAGGAATGCTCTCCATATTCCAGCGGTTTTTACATTTTTGGATATGCTCCGGAAGTTTGATTTTAAGGGTTTAGCAAGGGTGATTTAAATTTTTCTCTATTGATATTCAAATCAACACAACACATAATTTGCATCATTTCAAGCTTTAAAAGTAAGAATGGGATGCATGCGAGCAACCACTTGAACTAATCCCCCTCGTACTTGAGCATCAATTACTGGTGCGATTGGTTTGTATTTTATAGCACAGATTCATTATACAGCATTAATTTTACTAATCCCTTAAGTTAGCACCTTAAAACCTTTATCTTTAATTGTAGTTCTAAAAAAATCATTACAAACTAAAGATATCAATTATTTCAACCGTGTTTCAGGCTTCTTGCAATAACGCCGATAACTCATCTCTCCGGAGAGTTTTCTTTATTATTGTTGCCAATTTAGACAAAGATATATATCTCCCTACTGATATCGGGCTAATAGAAAACCCAACTGTTAACTAATAACTAAACTGATATAAAACCATGACTAATACTATTGTTAACCCTGCGGAAACTCCCCAAGTAACGCAGCAGCTTTCGGAAAACATTATTTTGACAACTTTAGATGATTTGTATAACTGGGCGAAAATGTCCAGTTTATACCCCATGATGTTTGGTACGGCTTGCTGTTTTATGGAATTTATGGCAGCTTATGCTTCCCGCTTTGATATGGAAAGGTACGGCATGATACCTCGTGCCACCCCCAGACAAGCAGATTTACTGATTACTGCGGGAACTATCACCATGAAGTATGCACCTAATTTAGTGCGTCTTTACGAACAAATGCCAGAACCCAAATACGTAATTGCTATGGGCGCTTGTACCATTACTGGAGGTATGTTTAGTATAGATTCTCCCAGCGCCGTTCGGGGTGTAGATAAATTAATTCCAGTCGATGTTTATATCCCTGGATGTCCTCCCAGACCAGAAGCTGTAGTTGATGCAGTTATTAAATTACGGAAAAAAATTGCCAACCAAAGCATTCAAGAATTATCACAACTGCAGCAAACCCATCGTTATTACAGTACTCGTCATAAAATGAAAGTAGTATCACCAATTAATGATGGTAAATATTTAAACACTGCGACAAGAAATAATCCACCTGCAAAGATTACTCAAGCTACGGGTTTACCCCTACTATTTACACAGCAGTCAAAGCAAAAAGCTGAATGAGGAAGTGGTAGAGACGCGACATGTCGCGTCTCTGAAGAAGTCAGAAGTCAGAATTAGATATATCTCGAAACTAAAATTTCTATCTAAAGACTATCCCATTTCTGATTCCTGTCTCTTAGATTCTGCTATGTTTTGTTTCTTTATTTATGTTTTGTTTGGGAAGTTTATTCAAAAAAACCCATGTTGAATAAAATTAAACAACTCCAAACTGCACTTGCTTACACTAAATCAGAAAACTATGGCGATTTTGCAATTCTCAAAGCTGATATTTTAGGAGCGAAAGCTTCGCCAGAAATCGCTGATAAATTAACGAATGTTGCAGGATATTATCCCAAAATAAATTTAGATGAATTAATTCAGTATCCTCCTGGAACTTTTGGGAGAGAATACGCCGAACATATGAAATTAAATAATCTCAAACCCTTAAATATAAGTCCAGAATTAGAAGAAGTTGCGAAGCGTAATGTATTTGCTTTGCGATATGTGATTACCCACGATATTTTTCATGTATTACTAGGCTTTGATACTAGCTACGCTGGAGAAATTGGTGTTTTAAGTTTTGCGGTAGCTCAAAATTACAGTAAATCACAAAAAATTAGCCTTTGGTTTGCAAAATTACTGTATCCTATTCTCGCTCCAAAACAAATAAAAGGGATTTTTTCTAACCTCAAAAAAGGTAGAGAATTAGGAGAAAAAGCAGAATTTTTACTAGGCTATCGCTTTGAAGAACATTGGAAAGAACCAGTTCATCAAATTAAATCTCTACTGGGACTATCAGAAATAAAAATCTAATGTTCTAAAGACGATTGCTATTACTATTTTCTCTATATTTTAAATCTCTAAACAAATAGTTCAACTACAAAAATCATGACTACAGCAACACCAAACTCTACAATTCAAAATCCCATCAAAACACTCCCACGCCCACATGAATCAATATGGTATCAAACTATTTGGGGTATAGCCAAACCAGTGAGTTACTTTGACACCATGCAAAAACGCTATGGAGATATATTTGTCACACCTCAATTTGCTGGACTTCCACCCCAAGTAATTATTAGTAATCCTCAGGCGATCCAAAAAATTTTTACCGCCGATGCTTCTATGTTCCAATCTGGATTAGGAAACCAGATGATCCAGCCAATTGTTGGCGATCTTTCTTTATTATTAATGGATGGCGATCGCCACCTACAAAAGCGTAAATTATTAATGCCTCCTTTTCATGGGGAACGAATGAAGACTTACGGAACAACCATTCGTGAAATTACTCGCAAAGTAACGGAAAAATTAACCGTAGGAGAAAAATTTATTGTCCGTCCTTTAATGCAAGAAATTTCCTTAAATGTCATTCTTCGTACTATTTTTGGGCTTAAGGAAGGTAAAAGATATCAACAAATAGAACATGCTCTAATTGGGATGTTAGATATTTTTGATAATCCTTTAAATGCAAGTTTTCTATTTTTTAAACCACTACAAAAAAATCTAGGGTTTGTAACTCCTTGGGGAAGATTTATTCAAAAACGAAAATCACTAGATAAATTGCTTTATCAAGAAATTCGCGAACGACGCGCTCAAAAAGAACACACCGGTGAAGATATTTTAAGTTTATTATTATCAGCGCGGGATGAAAATGGCGAAGGAATGACAGATGAGGAACTACGCGACGAATTAATGACGATGTTATTTGCCGGACATGAAACAACTGCAAATGCATTAACTTGGGCTTTATATTGGATTCACTATATTCCGGAAGTAAAGGAAAAATTACTGCAAGAATTAAGTTCCATCGATGCTGAAAATATAGATGCGATGGAAATAATGGGATTACCTTATCTAAATGCAGTTTGTTCGGAAACTCTGCGAATTTACCCCATTGCCTTCTTTACTTTAATACGAATTTTACAAGCACCGATGGAATTAATGGGTTATGAATTCTCCCCGGGTACACCGTTAGCACCATGTATTTATTTAACCCACCACAACCCAGATATTTATCCCGAAGCGAAAAAATTTAAACCAGAAAGATTTTTGGAAAGAAAGTTTTCTCCCTATGAATATCTACCTTTTGGTGGTGGTAGTCGTAGGTGTTTGGGTTCGGCATTCGCAATGTTTGAAATGAAACTAGCACTTGTAACTATACTATCAAAATATTCCCTTAAACTTGCACAGAAACGTCCCGTGAAAGCTGTACGTAGAGGAATTGTATTTACACCTTCAGGCGGAGTGTGTTTGACAGTGGACAGTTAACAGGTAACTGATAAGGAATGAGAATTTAATAGCCTATAATTCTGAAATTTGGAATGGTGCGTTACGCGATGCTAACAGCACCCTACTTTTGTACTTTATTTAATCCACATTCCTAAGTGATACCTGATAACTGTAGCTCATAAGGGCGTGACGTTACCCATAAATTGGTTTACTTAAGTGACTCGATCGCGGGGGGCGAACCATCAGATTTTACCCAAGCTATTTGAGCAATATCATGACTGTTAGCATATTCTCGAATATATTCGGCATCCTTTTCTTCTAATTGGATTTCTACCCTCACTAAATGGGTTGAGCTTCGCAGTCTTTCTGCATAAGCAAGAGCTGCAGCATAAGCTTGGGAGGATTGAGGTACCACCAGCCAATGGCTTGGGGGGATGTTCTGCGGTAATTGCTGACTCGAAAGCAATAATTGATGTAAATCTTCAATAAATACTGAGAAACCAATACCAGGAATATCTTCTTTCTGGGGATGATACAGCCCCATCAATCGGTCGTAGCGACCACCACGACCTAAAACCTGTGATTGAGATTCAGTATCACCAATAACTTGAAAAACAATACCGGTATAATAATCTATGGTTTGAATTAAGCTTAGATCGAGAATTAATGAAAAATTTCCTTGGGATCCCAATAAATCAACAAGGGACTTTAAATTATTAACTGCTAATTGTTGCGGTTCGTCTAAATCTAACTCACTAACTTGCTGTAAAACTTCCTTTGGATCGCCCCGCAAATCCAGTAAAATTCTTGCCCGTTCTCGCAGTTCGTCGCTTAAAGGTAAATTATCGATAGTGATACGATCCAAATGTGCGATCGCACTACGAACTTCAGGTTGTAAATCTTCAGGAAAAACAGAAAGAAGCGAGCGTGTAATACCCGCTTCTCCCAATATTAAATGCCAACTTTTTAAACCTACAGCTTCCAAGCAATCTGCAAGTAACAGCAAGATTTCGGCATCAGCGAGTAAACCACCTCCACCCAAGAGTTCTACCCCAGCTTGATAAAACTCATGTTGGCGATTGTGTCTGAGTTCGCCGCTGCGTTGAAACACATTGGCGTTATAGTAAAGGCGCTGAGGATAGGTCACCCCAGCCATTCTTGTAACCGCCGTCCGAGCAATGGAAGCAGTCAGTTCCGGGCGTAAACCCAATTCCTCATTTTCATCACTTTGTAATTGAATTACCGCTGAACGCCCAATAGCTCCCTTCGCCATTAGGGTATCCATACGTTCCAAGGTCGAGGTAATAATCTTGTGATATCCCCAACGGTGAAATACCTGCTGTATTCGTTCTTCGATCCAGGTTTTTTGAGTTACATCTAAGGGTAATAGATCCCTAGCTCCCGCCGGAGGTTGATACACCATTTTATTTTTTCTTTCCACCAAACAAACCGCCAAACAAACCGTTCCCTCCAGATTTATTTGGTTGTTTTGTCCCGGTATTTAGCTTCGCCGCAGACTTAGCACTACCGGGTTTTTTACCTAAAATCTGTTCAATTTTACGTTTTCCCGCTAACGCTTGTTCGTCTTTGGGGTCCAATTGTAGGGTTCGGTCAAAATGGACTTTAGCCATCTTGATTTGATTTTGCTTTAAATAGACCACTCCAAGCAAGCTATGACAACAGCTATTATTTGGTTCTAATTTCAGAGCATCTTGTAATTCTACCCTGGCTAATGCCAGTTGGTTTTTATTAATTAGCTCTTGAGCACGGCGAATATACTGACTAGTCGCTGAAAGTTCTGCTGAAGGTGTTGATAGTGAATTTTTGGTTGAATTTTTTGGCGATGAAGACGTGAGTGGCGAAGATGAAGTATTATTGTGATTCTGAGGTGATGCTGTAGTTGGTGCAGGTGGCGAAAAAGTTTTCCCGCCATTTCGCATTAAATAAACCACATTTAATTCACTAATTTGGGCAATTTTTTCTAAAACTTGCTGCAAAGAATCGTACTGTGCCGTTGCCATATTTGCGATCGCACTTTGATAAAGATGATCAATATTAGGAGCGCTAGCCAATTGTCTAGCTCCATCAGTATCTAATTGTACGGAAGCAGATTCTTGAATTAAGCGTCTACTCATTTGTGTTAGTATAGCAATATACTCGGCACGAGAACGTTCATGAGAAAGCTGTTCGTATGCTGGATTAACTAATTTTGAGAGTAAATCGCTAGCCAACTGTTTTTCTATAGTGCTACCAGAAGCACAGCGATCGGGGTGCAAACGTCGCGCAATTTTGAGGTAACGCTTACGAATTTCCTTGGGATCCGCATCCACAGGAATGCCTAAAACAGCATGATGATCAGTCAAATCGTATTTGAATAACCCGCGTTCGATTCTAAAAGACATTTTTGCAGTTATCGTAGCCGATAGATTTTGTCTAGTTTACTCTCATTTCAAAAAAATGTAAGATAAATGACATCTTAACTACTGCCAAGAACCAAGGGGTGGTACTGTTTTTAGAGCTTGACTTAAAGAGTTATGAATATAACCATTCGTTGCGAGAATTCTTCCACTTTCTAAAATAATTGGAGAACCATCATAGGCAGTTACTTTAGCACCAGCTTCTCGGGCAATAACTATACCAGCAACAATATCCCAAGGAGAAAGACCCCTTTCCCAATAACCATCTAATCTTCCACAGGCAACATGTGCTAAATCTAACGATGCAGAACCGCCGCGTCGCACACCTTGGGTTAAATGGGTTAAATGGCAAAATTCTGCGTAGTTATTGTCTGAAGTTTCACGTCGGTCATAAGCAAATCCCGTAACCAGTAAACTTTTACTCAATTCTGAAATTTGGGAAACTTTAATTGGGCGACGGTTAAGAGTTGCACCCAAACCTTTTGCGGCTCGAAATAATTCATTGCGCGAAGGATCGTAAATTACCCCTACAGCAGGTTCCCCATCAATTAACAAACCGATAGAAACTGCAAACGTCGGGTATTGATGGGCGTAATTAGTCGTACCATCCAGAGGATCCACCGCCCAAAGATATTTATTTTTGCGATCGCCCAAAGCGCCCGACTCTTCCGAAAGAATTGCATGTTCGGGGAAGTGACGCTGTAAAGAATCTAAAATTAGAGCTTCAGAAGCTTTATCCGCAATAGTAACCAGATCCCCAGGACGACCCTTTTCCGTAATCGAATCTTCTAACTTACCGACATAATCCAGTAAAACTGCACCAGCAGCCAACGCCATTTCTGTCGCAACATCAAGAAAAATTTGTAATTCATTCATTACTTCTTACTTCTTACTCATTACTCATTACTTCTTACTTCTTACTTCTTACTCATTACTTCTTACTTCTTACTCATTACTTCTTACTCATTACTTCTTACTCATTACTTCTTACTCATTACTTCTTACTCATTACTTCTTACTTCTTACTCATTAATTCTTACTTCTCCCCAGTCGCCAATCCCCAACCCCCCCTTCACCGATATATCCGACGAAATTCACCAGGAGTAAGGCGCATGGGTTTTTCTGGATTCCAAATTCCCTTACCCATAAGTCTTGCATATTGTTGAGCGCGTTCTAGACGTAAATCGTATTTGTGGTTAGGAGAGCGGGGAACAAATAGGGCGTAACCTTCCTTAACTAGTTCTTCATTCAAAAGGATTTTATCTTGCCATGCATAAGCCAGCATTCTTCCAAATCGATCTTTTTCTTTGAGATCGAATTCCAACTTGACAGGTTTATCCCCAATTAGCTCCCGTAACCTTTGAGATGAATCCTCACCCCAAGGACGTTGTCGTCTATCCGGTGCATCGATACCAATTAATCGCACCTGAGAATTTAAATTAGATTGGGAACCTATAGCGATCGCATTAAGAGTATTCCCAGAAGGAACTCCCACTATTTTTACCTGTGGCTGAATCGTCTTAGAATTTGCATCCTTTGGTTGACAACCCACCAGTAAGAAAATTAATAAACAGATAACAAGCAAAAAGTAAAATTTAATCCCTAAAGTAGAGACGTTAAATTCTACGCCTCTACGATATTTATGGTGTTGCAACGAAAATAAATCAAACATCAATGTAGTTTATTGTTCCCCATCCCTTAATCTTAGTTTTTTGCTACCCAACTAATCCTCATCCAATGGTAAACCAGCTTTTACCTTGCCCTTACCAAAGTAACGTCCAAACTGAAGTTCGTAAACTTCATCTTCATCTTGTGTTTCAACCTGCAGGTCAGAACGAGCATAGCTGACACACAGGAGAGCGTAACCCTGCTTGCGTAATTCTGGGGATAGTCCTACCGCTTCAGGTTGGTAAATCTCTCCAGAAATAACTCTTACGGCGCAGGTAGTACAAGCACCATTACGACAGGAAAATGGTAATTCTTTTCCTTGTCCTTCAGCGGTATGGAGAATATAGCGATCCTCAGGGACTTCTATGGTATGTTCGGTACCTTTAGCGCGATCGCGGATTTGAATTTTGTGTGTCTGGGACATCTTTAAAGTCGTCGATTTTGGGCAATATTTTTTATTTACTATCTAATCATTGCATTTTTTGCAATCTCATCCTACAATTAGACCTTGTGAGCCTGGAGAGATGGCCGAGTGGTTGAAGGCGCAGCACTGGAAATGCTGTTTGGGGGCAACTTCAACGAGGGTTCGAATCCCTCTCTCTCCGTTTTAATTAAATACTTATATACCTTCTGTTTTGATTTTTATCCGATTTTGTGGGTATTTTAGAATAATCTAAGTAATCGTATATTTTTAGATGTAAAAAATCACAAATATTTGAATCAGGTAAATTTTTGACATTTATCTATCGAATTACTGCACTATCACCTCAAGTAGTTTTTTCAAATAACTTTTATTTCATAGAAACTAGAATTCCTTTAAATAATCTACAAACTTAATACCGCAAAACTTCCGGAAATCTTAAATTTTATACTGATATTAGTAAAGTAAGATAATTGTCAGTAATATTACTAATATTTGTATTTTAAATCACTATATCTAGCGAATGTTAGACATATCTAGTATTAGACTCACCGTATCTTTTATCGATCCTGAATTAGACGAAGAAGATAAAGACCAAGAAACTCAGAATCTTCTCAGACAGATGAGGGAACTGGATGAAATTGAAAATGTAGAAAGATTAGTTGATTTTTACATTCCTGACAATAGTAAATCAATTACAGCTAAAGCATTAGCAGGAGCAACTGCAATTGTCAAATCTGAAAATACCAAAAAAGTATGGAGTTTTCTCACCGAACGCCTCAATCGCAAACAAATTGAAATGTCCTTAGAAGCAGCAGACGGGAGAAAAATTAACCTCAAAGTCAGGAATCAGGAAGAATTCAAACTAGTCATGCAAGAAGCACAAGAGTTTATTAAGGTTTAAGGAAGTAAATGGCGAAAATAGCGGTGCTAATTGGGGTTAGCGAATATAAATATGGTTTAAATCCTTTACCTGCAGCAATCAAAGATGTGGAAGCGATGCAGAGAGTGTTGCAGAATCCAAAAATGGGTGGTTTTACCCCTGATAATATTACAGTACTTAAAAATCCCCAACGGCAAGTAATGGAAGAAGGTATTGAAATGCTTTTTTCTAGCTGTCAAAAAGATGATTTGCTACTGCTTTATTTTTCCGGTCACGGCATTAAAGACGACCATGGTAGACTTTTTTTGACAACTCCCCTTACTCGTAAAGATCGTAAAGGAAAATTAATCAGAACTACAACCGTTGCCGCAAGCTTCATACATGAGATAATGGAAAACTGTCGTTCTAAACGACAGATAATTATTTTGGATAGTTGCTTTAGTGGTGCTTTTGCTGAAGGTATGAGGGCAAAAGATGATGGTGTTGTAGATATTAAAACTCAACTGGGCGGAGAGGGAAGAGCAATTCTCACTTCTTCCACCGCTTTTGAATATTCTTTTGAGCAACAAGGTTCAGACTTATCAGTATATACTCGTTACATTGTTGAAGGAATTGAAACAGGGGCTGCAGATATAGATGATGATGGTGTAATTTCGGTTGATGAAGTGCACGATTATGCAAAGAAAAAAGTGCATAAAGCCGCACCAGCAATGAATCCAGGTATTTTTGCCATTAAGGAAGGTTACAAAATCAAAATAGCGAGAGCACCCATCGGTGATCCGAAATTGGAATATCGCAAGGAAGTAGAGAAGTGTATTCGTGATGGTAAGGTTTCCACAGTAGGTCGCCGTATTCTCAAACGTCGACAAAAAGAATTAGGCTTATCAGCAGAACAAACACAACAAATTGAGAATGAAGTTTTAGAACCGTTGCGTATCAAGCAACAAAATCTCAAAGAGTATGAAGAAACTTTCCGAGAAGCTGTTGAACAAGAAGGTAATTTGAGTGAGTTAACACAAAAAGAGTTAAAGCGCTTTCAAGAACTCTTGCGACTTAGAGATGAAGATATTGCAGCGATACACAAGCTTGTAAATACTACACAATCAGTTGATGACGGTTGGGAAGAAAAAATACCTTCTCCTTCAAAAACTCAAGAGATATATCAGACGTCTATCCTAGAAAAAAATCAAACTGACGATCCAAATACACAAACAGAACCTGATGATCTCAGTTCAGAAACAGGTGTAGACTACACCAAACTCCAAGACTTGCTAGCATCAGGTAAATGGGAAGAAGCTGATAATGAAACTTGTTTAGTAATGTTACGAGCTTTAGGACGTAGAGCAGAAAAAGGAAATCTTCTCAAAAGAGAAGAACTTTTAAACTTTCCCTACACGGATCTTCACACGATTGACAATTTATGGGTAAAGCACAGTAAGGGACGCTTTGGCTTCAGCGTGCAGAAAGACATATACCTGAGTCTTGGTGCTAAACCAGATAGTAAATATTACGAAGAAGCTTGGAAAAAATTTGCTGAACAGGTTGGATGGACAGTTATGGGAAGATGTGGAATAATACCAAAAGTTTTTTTTGATGTCTTATCTCCAACAGGACACCTCCCGTTGTTAGTATTTGTAAATTTTGAGGGAGCTTATTTGGTTTCTGCTCTTTTATCTCGTATAAGTAAATGTAAATTAAATAAATTATAAAGTATGGTGGGTTACAGCAAAATAAAAATTTGATGGTTAGAAGAATTCAAAATTTACCACAAAATACCGATGTCACATGGTGCGTTAGACCTATTAAAGTATCATTGAGAGTGCGATATAGTAATGGGTCTAACACACCCTACCATTGCTTGTTAATAAAAAAATTAACGCACTGTCAAATCTCTTCAACAATGCGTTACTACCCAAAAGCAAATATTTTTAAATCATCTCGCTCGCATAAATTAGCATCAAGCAATCTGAATATTATCTCCTTCCCACTTCACGCGAAACTTAGGAGAAACCTCCAAAGTCGAAAAACGAAAATACCAACCATACAAAAGTAACTCATCCAAATTATCAGACATTGGTAAAAAATGTGATGCATACAATCCAGTTCGCATACTACTTGGAATAATCGGATGAGAACTTACAGGTTTATATGGTCCTGCAATTTCATCTGCAACATACCAATGAATTGATGAATCTGTGACATTACCATCTACTTTTTCAACCCATTTTGGATTTAAATAACCTTTAAAGCAAGAAAAAAATAAATTATATTTACCATTTTTATATATTACTTGTGGTCGCTCCTTGTGATAGTAAGCCCACATGTGTTCTTCTCCAACTTCAGGTGTTGCTGCTGGTGGTAATAATTTATATGGACCAGTAATTCGATCTGCAACAGCAATTCCTACACACCCCAAATAATTTGGTTTAAATGTTTGTAAATCTATCTCTTCACTACCTTTAAAAGCAGTGGTAAAAAACATATAGTACTGATTTGTTTTTTCATCTTTCACAACATATGGATCGCGACATTGCAAATGCTGACTATATTTTGGTACGTATTCTCCGTCACCATCTAAATACTGTACAGAAAGACCATACCAAGGATTCGAAATCTCTGGTTGAACAATAGGCTTATTTGAATAACGTTCCCAATGCAAACCATCTGTAGACTTAGCTAAACCAATACCTTCATGCATTAGATTAGGCCAATCCGTACCAGCGCCTGAATAAAAAAGATAGTAAATACCGTTTTCCTTATATGTATAACCAGTAAATAATCTACCAGATTCCCATGAATTAGAATGATCTGGCTCTAGGATTACTCCCAAGTCTTGCCAATTTTTTAAATCGTGAGAAATAGCTCCATATATCCTACTATTTTCCCACCAACACATTGAATCAACTCCGGGCATACCAGCTAAATAAAATAGCCGATATACATCATCATCTTTAAAAATCCAAGGATCCCAAGATGGCAAACCTTTCTGTGAAGATTGGATAAATTTCGCTACGTAATTCTTCGCATAATCTTTAAAAGGAACCCATTTTTTTATTTCTTCTGGAAGTGTTAAAGATTCCAA
The DNA here is from genome assembly GCF_030065675.1 of Mastigocoleus sp. MO_188.B34. Lineage (GTDB taxonomy): Bacteria > Cyanobacteriota > Cyanobacteriia > Cyanobacteriales > Nostocaceae > Mastigocoleus. The sequence goes on from NZ_JASJDK010000054.1 coordinate 31,648, forward strand.
TATTGCCATGAAATTCTGGCTGAGAACATTAGAATTACGCATAGTTATAGGCTTAATAATCAAATGAAAATATTGGTTGTTTTTAGAGATAAATGCATACTACAACAAGATTTGTTCGCAAGATAATAAACTGCCAAAAAAATATCATTAGCAGCAAAAAAATATTTAAGTTAGCAAAAATACCCTTATCTTGTTTTTCTGATAACCCACAAGAATAATCAGTATAATATCTAACTCTTAATACAATTTGAAACGCCCTGGCAAAATAGTTTATTGAGCTAAGAATAATTACTGACTTTAGTATTATATTATTCTTCGTAATTGATTGAATACCAGAAAAAAATTACATAAACCGTAGAATTTTTATTGTTGTTTTAATAAAGCAATTAATTTTTTCTGTAGATATATCCTGGGATACCAAAATAAATATTTGTTTCAAGAGAATAAGTCAAAATCAAAAAGATATAGTGAAGCTAATAGAATTATTCTATTTAACTAGTATTCAGATATTATTTCAATCTTAAGAAATTTCAAATCACTCAAAAGCTTTTTATTGGGTAGATTATCTTTGTATCTTTCACTAACTTGCTGTAACAATAAAAACATACAAGTAAGTCCTGAATATTTTGATTTCCATAGAAATAGAAATTACAGTAAGATCTAAATTTGGTGAGCCCCACTTTAGTAATGGTGGTAAAACCGAATTATTCCGGCGCAGTAAAGCACAGACGCGAGCTAAAAATTCTTGTAGGTCAAAGGGTTTGGTAATATAATCATCCGCTCCAATCATCCGCTCCAGCATCCAAACCGATAACTTTATTAGTACTGCTTTCTTGAGAAGTTAAAAGAATAATAGGTGATAATATATTTTGCGATCGCGCTTGGCGAATCAGGCTAATTCCATCTAATTTCGGAAGCATTATGTCCAAAACAATTAGGTTATAGGTAAAAGCACTGGCTAATTCCCAACCTGTTTGACCGTCCTCGGTTACATCTACGGTGTAGTGTTGCTCCCTCAAAGCCTTAATAATTGGCTCAGAAATAAATTCATCATCTTCAACGATTAAAATTCTCATAAAGCTCAAGCTTCAGGAGTTGACTAAAATTTGTGCCATGAATCACAAAAATATATAAGTAACTAAGTAGTTAATAGTTACTCATAATGTGAAGTTTAGATGTAGTTTAACTGAATACTGATGATAATTTTACGGTTGATTGCAATATTTAATACGTTGTTTCTGGATAAATATTGTCAAAGATAGAATTTTTAGATTTTTATCTTCTTTGATACATATTTAATTACATATTTAATTACAAAACCCTTTCTGTCGCTAATCGCTGACTCCGATTCCTAAAGATGTAGAATATGCAATGCTTTATATGGTTTAACCTAGTTTAATCATCGTCGTTATGAGTACTATCAAGCCAGCCCGTATTACCAAAGTTTTAGCAGATTCAATTGCTGCTGACATTGGATTTGAACCAGGGGATGCAATTGTGAGTATTAATAATACTCAACCCCGCGACCTCATAGATTACCAATTTTTATGTGCTGATGAAATTCTGGAACTAGAAGTTTTAGATTCATCCGGTAAAATCCACCATGTAGAAATAGAAAAAGACTACGATGAAGACCTAGGGCTAGAATTTTCCACAGCGTTATTTGATAATTTAATTCAGTGTAATAATAATTGCCCGTTTTGTTTCATCGATCAACAACCACCAGGTAAACGTTCCAGCTTGTACTTGAAAGACGATGATTATCGCTTGAGTTTTTTGTATGGTTCTTACTTAACGCTGACAAATTTACCACAAAGAGAATGGCAACGCATCGAACAAATGCGTTTATCTCCTTTGTATGTTTCGGTTCATGCAACAGAACCAGATGTGAGAATTAGACTACTAAAAAACTCTCGAGCAGGACAGATACTAGAACAATTGCAGTGGTTTAAAGAACGGCGATTACAAATCCATGCTCAAGTAGTAGTATGCCCCGGTATAAATGATGCCCAGCATTTGGAACAAACTCTGTTAGACTTAGCGTCATTTCATAGCGTTGAGATACCGACTGTTGCATCGGTAGCGGTGGTACCAGTTGGCTTAACGAGATTTCGTCCCCAAGAAGATGAACTCGTACCTGTAACGCCTGAAAAAGCCCAAGAGACCATAAGGCAAGTACAATTGTTACAAGAGCAATTTCGTCAACGCTTTGGTTATACCTTTGCTTGGTTAGCTGATGAATGGTTTTTAATTGCTGGAGAGGAATTACCATGTGAATCTGAATACGAAGATTATCCCCAAATTGATAACGGTGTAGGTTCTATCCGTTTATTTCTGAAAAATTTTAATTTAGCTGCAGACAATTTGCTTCCACAAAAAGTATCAAAACGTGAATTTACTTGGGTAGTTGGAAATGCTGTTGAAAAAGCATTTATACCAATTGTTCAGCGACTAAATGTAGTGGATGGATTAGAAGTTAAGATGCAGGCATTATCTAGCGATTACTGGGGTCAAAATATAAGTGTTACTGGGTTACTAACTGGTCATGACTTACTTTTAAATCTTAAAGATATGGATTTAGGGAATGGAATTTTATTACCAAATGTAATGCTCAAACATGGCGAACTAGTATTCTTAGATGATATGAGTGTAGGTGAAGTTGCACAAAAACTAAACACAACTATTTTCCCTGTCGCAAATCAAGAAGAACTGATAAAAACTTGCATTCAAAATTGAGGTTAATTATTCATTTGTAACCTCAGTTAAGTATTTTTTGGAGTAATTACTTAGTAATTTGTTCCGTGTTATTGCCAAAAAATTAATTATTGTCTGAATTTAAATAATTCAAGTTTTCCTCAACTCAAATTTTCACGGTTGGGGAATAATAATGATGCAAATCTTAAATCAAATAAGTGTTTTGATTGTATTGAGTGAGTAAGCCGGGTAATAAATATCAATATAACCAAAATAAATTACAGCAAAATATTTTTTACAAAGCTTAAATCTCAATTTTAATTACATAGTTATTCATGAATATTTAATTTATTGGGGGTTTAGAGTGATAAATATCAAAATTGAAAATAACAGGTCGAGTATTAAATTAAGTAATAGATTAATTAATAGATTACAATCTCGCTTTAATTTTGATGTGAAATACAGTTTGATTTTAAAAATACAATCTAAATTTCTATTCAAAAAAAGTAGCTTAAAACAGCTAGGATTATTTGTTTTAAACTCACAAGTATTTATATTAAGTCATTGCTGGACACTACCTGCGATCGCTGCACCAGAAAAACCAGTTTTGAGTATTATGTATAGTCAGGAAAATGCTAACCAATGGGATGGAATAGATAAGCGTTTGCGGGCGGCAAATGTAAGTTACTGCATTGTACCTTTATCTCAGGTTAGAAGGGCTGCAGATCTGGGCGATCGCAAAGTATTATTTCTACCGAATATAGAAACATTGACACCTGCTCAGGCGATCGCCTTGGAAGAATGGATGAGCAAAGGTGGAAGATTAATCGCCAGCGGTCCAACCGCGAGTTTATCTGCACCTGGAGTTAGACAGTTGATGCGGACACTTTTGGGTGGTTACTGGGGGTTTAGTTTAAATCAAGCACAAAATCTCAGACCCTCAAAAACTAACTTTAGGCGATGGTCTGAGGAAGATGGCTTGTTTGGGAAAGTCCGTGGTGGTGTAGTTGTTCCAGAAAATTTAGCTGCTCAAACTGCCGCAGTTTGGGATTCTAAAGATTCGCCCACAGCAGTATTAGCAACTCAAAGAGCGACTTTTTTTGGATGGCGTTGGGGTGTAGATACAGCTGCTTCTCCCGAATTGGATATAGCTTGGTTAAATAAGACTATCCAACACTATATGAATACACCAGGAATAAAAAGTACAGTTGTTGGAGGTTCCACAAATTGTTTAAATTCAGTAGCTAAGTTACAGCAACCAAAACAAACATCTTATGCTTCCGGAACTTCACTTTCTACAGGTTTAGGTTCCAATGATTCCAATAATTTCAATAACCCTAAGAATTCAAGTAATTCAAATAATTCAAAGGTTTCTAGAACTTCGACTCAGGTTTCACCTTCCCACAATCGAGAAATAATTCAGATAAAGCCAAGACAAAGACAATTTGAAGCAATAGACCATCTACAAGATAGGATACCTCCAGCAACTACACCCAATTCTCGAGGAACTATAAGTCATCCTCAAACACTTGCACTGCAAAGAGATTTAGGAAATTTAATTGGGAGAGTAAAAAGTGCAAATCTAGCAGCTAGAGCCAGAAATGGAAACATAAATTTTCAACAAACAGCTTTAAAACAAGCAGTTACCCCAACCCAAGACACTTTAGCGCAAGCAAAAAAATTACTAAATAACCTACCAAATTTAATCGCGACAAAAAAATATCACAGAGCACGTCAGAAAGTGACCTCTGCAAAAGCACGATTATGGCAGCAATTCCCTGTGAATAATTTGTTTGCTCCACCAGAAATTCGCTCTATTTGGTTGGATCGAGGTACTATCGTCCGTGCTGCAAACGAGAAGGGACTCGCCAAAATCTTTGATAATTTAGCAAAAGCTGGAATTAATACCGTTTTCTTTGAAACATTAAATGCAGGGTATACAATATATCCAAGTAAAGTCGCTCCCCAACAAAACCCTTTAATTCGCGGCTGGGATCCCCTCGCTTCAGCAGTCAAATTAGCCCGTGAAAGGGGTATAGAATTACATGCTTGGGTGTGGGTATTTGCAGCAGGGAACCAAAGCCACAATAAAATTCTCAACATTAAATCTAACTATCCAGGTCCAGTACTTGCAAAACATCCGGAATGGGCTGCTTACGACAATCGGGGGAGAATGATTCCATCAGGGCAAAACAAACCCTTTTTCGATCCTGCTAATCCCCAGGTGAGAAAATATTTGCTCGAACTATATGAAGAAATAGTTACTCGCTATCAGGTAGATGGCTTGCAATTAGACTATATTCGTTATCCTTTCCAAGATCCCCGTGCTAACCGTACCTATGGTTATGGTAAAACAGCAAGAACTCAATTTAAACAAAAATGGGGTCTAGACCCGCTTTCCATTTCTCCTCGTCAAAGAGATTTATGGAACAAGTGGACAAAATTTCGTACCGAGAGTGTAGATAGCTTTGTCAGCGAAGTTTCCCAGCGACTGCGCAAGAAAAAACCCAACTTAATTTTGTCAGCAGCAGTATTTCCCTTACCCAAACGAGAGCGCATTCAAAAATTACAGCAACATTGGGAAGTTTGGGCGATGCGGGGTGATATAGATTTAATTGTTCCCATGACTTACGCTTTGGATACTTATCGGTTTGAGAAACTAGCACAACCTTGGATAATCTCGCGCGAATTAGGCTCTAGTTTATTGGTACCTGGTATTCGTTTATTAAATTTACCTACACTCGGAGCGTTCGATCAAATTCAATTAATTAGAGATTTACCTGCTAGCGGTTATGCATTATTTGCGGCAGAAAACCTAAATCCTCAATTACAAAAAGTATTTAGTCGTACCCAAGGACAGATGGGAACAGCCAACACACAACCTATTCCCCATCGTCAACCATTTCAAACTGCCACAATACGTTATGAAGCTTTACAAGCAGAATGGAAATTAGTTTCCCAAAGCCGGGAATTACAAATTTCAGCGAAAGAACTAACAAAATTTAAATCTCAAGCAAAAGTTCTCCAGGAAGCTTTGGAACAGTTAGCAGATAACCCCAATTCCAGCCAGTTAGTAACTGCGAAAGCATCTCTAACTCGTTTCCAATCTCAATTTCGTATCTGGATGCGCTCCCACCTCAGACAAAATCCTTACCAAGTGAAAGTTTGGGAAAATCGTTTAGCAACCATAGAGAGATTATTGCGTTACGGAGAAAATCTCCAAAGAGTTCGGCGAGTGCAGTAATAAGTAATGAGTGATGAGTAATGGGTAATGGGTAATGGGTAAAAGCCCGCGCCTTACGGCGTTAGCGGAGTGTGACACGACAGTGTCATTGTGGTAATGGGTAATGGGTAATGGGTAATGGGTAATGGGTAATGGGTAATGGGTAATGGGTAATGGGTAATGGGTAATGGGTAATGGGTCACCCCAGTCGCCAGTCGCCAGTACCTAATCCCCAATCCCCATAAGTATAAATAATCAAATGTATAAGATTCACAAAATGAGAAAATGTTGCCAATATGTAAATAAATGTTAATTTAGTATTACAGACAAAAAAACAACTTGTCTGATACATACTTAAATCAAAAACAGCAATTATCCGTACCATGACAACCGCATTACAAAGACGCGAGAGCGCTTCTTTATGGGAACGGTTCTGTCAATGGATCACCAGCACCGATAACCGCCTTTACATTGGCTGGTTCGGCGTGTTGATGATTCCTACACTATTGGCAGCTACCACCTGCTTCATCATTGCATTCGTTGCAGCTCCTCCCGTTGACATCGACGGTATTCGTGAGCCTGTTGCAGGTTCCTTGATCTACGGAAACAACATCATCTCTGGTGCTGTTGTACCTTCTTCTAACGCTATCGGTTTGCACTTCTACCCCATCTGGGAAGCAGCTTCCTTAGATGAGTGGTTGTAC
>NZ_JASJDK010000184.1 GCF_030065675.1 Mastigocoleus sp. MO_188.B34
ACCAAATTCACGGCTGATATGGTGCGAACCTATCTGCGCGAGATTGGTAGAGTACCATTGCTGAACCGCGAACAAGAAATTGTTTTTGGTAAGCAAGTACAACAAATGATGAAGTTGGTTGAAGCGAAAGATGCTTTAACCAAAAAATTAGATCGTTCGCCAACCCTGGAAGAGTGGTCGCATAATGTCAAGCTTTCCGAGAAAGAATTAAAGCAAACTGTGCACCAAGGGAAACGAGCGAAGCAAAAAATGATTGAAGCGAACTTACGCTTGGTTGTTGCAATTGCGAAAAAATACCAGAAGCGGAATATGGAATTTCTGGATTTAATCCAGGAAGGAACCTTAGGTTTGGAACGAGGTGTGGAGAAGTTCGATCCGACTAGAGGTTACAAGTTTTCAACTTATGCTTACTGGTGGATTCGTCAAGCTATTACTCGAGCTATCGCTCAACAGGGACGTACGATACGTCTTCCCATTCATATCACTGAAAAACTGAATAAAATCAAGAAAGTTCAACGAGAATTAGCTCAAAAATTAGGTCGTTCTCCCTTACCAGGTGAGGTTGCAAAAGAGTTGGATTTAGAGCCCAGTCAGATCCGTGAATATCTTAATATGGCTCGTCAACCAGTATCTTTGGATGTTCGTGTTGGTGACAACCAAGACACTGAATTACAAGAAATGCTGGAAGATGAAGGACCTTCTCCAGAACACTACACTACCCAAGAGTTTTTGCGCCAAGATTTGTACAACTTGTTAGCCGAACTCACACCCCAGCAAAGAGAAGTCCTTTGTTTGCGTTTCGGTTTGGAAGATGGGAACGAATTATCTTTAGCAAAAGTTGGAGAACGTTTAAACCTCAGTCGAGAACGGGTTCGTCAGTTGGAACATCAAGCTCTTGCTCATCTACGTCGCCGTCGGGCTAATGTTAAAGAATATGTTGCTAGTTAAATCACAAGCACTAGAGATTTACTCAAATTTACCCACTATTCTCTAACAAAATTCTTTAAATAGAAAAGAGAAGTTGAGTTTTTAAGTTGGATATTTTCCTCCACCTTCTCAAAATCCCTTTCTTCCCATTATGGAGACGTAGCAATGCTGCGTCTCCAATGTTTTCTTATCCTCTCTATTGAAGTTTCCCCCAAACTTTATATTTCCTCTCTCCTTCTTAAAAAGAATAATCAACTTAAATTTAGTCTCAGTATTCTTTCTGAAAACCTCAAAATTTTGCACCTTACCCAATGAGGAACAACTACAAACTTAAAGAAATCAGGATTTTCTTCGAGCTATCGACTTAATTCCAGAAATTTTCTCAAAATCCAGTGAAAATATTCCGCAAAAATTCCGAAAAGTAATTCCTAAAGCTTGTATTAACTCAAAGAAAGTTAATTCCCGTAGATTTTACTAGAAGAAAGGAGCAATAACTAGAAAATATTTTGCAATTTAACAATTTATCTTTTTCTATTTATTAAATTACTTAGAAAATTTTCCCTGATTTTCTCAATTTACGCCAAATTTATTTGACTAAAGTTTGATGAATCTAAAAAAGTAAGATATTTGAAGCAAATAAGGCAAATACTCTAGCAAGATTTTATTTACTTGGATAATCTAAATCAAAATACTAATACTTTTTTGTTTTCATGTGATCTAAGTCACTTACTTTGTCTGCTAATTTATCACACCCTAAAAGTAACAACCAAAAAAATGTGTAACATCTCAGAAGGGGGAATTTCTAATAATTTTTGTTCGTTGATAAATAAATTGCAGATATAATCTAAACTTAAGGTTTGTAAAATATAGACTTAAGAAATAAGTCTCAAGTGAGCACAGCAAAGTAATTTAGTTAATATCATAGTAAATTTCTTTTAGCTTAGTCCGAAACATTACGTCACAACCACAAAGCATTAATTGGATAACAAACCTAAACATTTGTGACTCAAGATTTTTGACTCAAAACTTGCAACCCATAATTGTTTAATTTCTAGTCAACATCATTGACTGATTTATAAATTGTTAACTTCTGTTGATAATTGAATCTTGAAAAATTAGACCGTATTGTGACTAAATTCCAGCAGATTTTGGACTATGTGAATGTAATAGTCGCATCAGCTAATATTTCAGCCGACCAATATTCGACAAAAAAAACTGAAGTTTTATTTATTTAAGTATTTTTTGTCAGACAATGTAAGTAAAAGACGATATTACCCAAAATTCAAAAACAATTATTCATAAAATTACGTGCTTTAAGACAGGGAACAAAATGTTGAATAATATCAAGCGTCTATCTTCAAATCTAAATTGGAAAGTCCCCTTTGTCGCTCTTTCCTTAGCTATTGGAGTATTTGCGGATACTACAAATCCGGTATCTGCTAGTCAAATTCAAACAATGCATCAGTACCGGACTGTATCATTGAATTCACAAACTGCAACAGGCTCTTTTTCCTCCTATAGTCCTTCACAAAGTACTAATTTTTTTGTTAGCAATGATGAACATTATTCTTATCATTGGAACACATCATTGAAAACAGTTGGCGATATCAATCAGTATCAAGCTTCTATAAGCACTTCTTTATTTCGCAAACGGACAACTTTACCCCAAAAAGATGGAGTTTATCTCTACGGTCAATCTCCCCAACCAGGACAATTAGGTAAAGGTTACATAATTTTTGAACGGAAGCATGGTATTGTTACAGGCGCACTGTATATGCCTAGTTCAGAATTTAGTTGTTTTCGAGGAGCATTGCGTGAAAATGGAAGACTCGCAATGACAGTCAATGCTTATCCTGGGGAAACTAGTACACCTCAAGTCGCTTCTGTAAGAACATTCTCTGGTACGGATAATGCTGGAGTTACTAACTACAGCCATTCTGTTAAACTTCAAAATTACTATCGCTTAAGTTCCATTGGTCACAGCGATCGCCGGGTCTTACAAATGTGCAAAGGTCAATAAACACAAATAGTCACTATGGAATGTTCCTGTAGTCATTGGTCATTAGTCATTGGTCATTAGTCATTGTTCGCTAGTACTTGAAGGGGAATTGATGATTGATGACCAATATATTTTGATTTGTGATTAATGGTAGACTTTTTTATTTTTTATAACGCACGTTTGATATAGATGCTATTATAGTATTGGAGAGTTGAGTTTAATGTTTAGTCGCGATCGCCAAGGAGTAGAGTAAATGGGATAATTAGTACCTTATCTTTACGCCTTAAAAATAAATCCAGTGTAGATCTATGCCGAAAATTGTAGACCACGAGCAATACCGCAAAGAATTATTATGGAAAAGTTTTGATTTATTTGCCCAAAAGGGTTATGCATCTATCACCATGCGTGAGATTGCAAAAGAAATAGGGGTTTCAACTGGAACCTTATATCATTATTTTCCCAATAAGGAAGCCCTATTCTTACAGCTAATTGAAGAGCAAGCCGAACGGGATCTTTCTGATTTTTTGGCTGAAGCACAAGACGTAGAAACTTTACCAGAGCGAATTCATACTTTAATTGATTTCCTTGCTAAAAATGAAGATTATTTTATCAACCAAACACTAATATTATGTAACTTCTATCAGCAGCAAGGAAAAGCTATCGTTTTAAATAATAAAATTCTTCAAACAGTTCAGGAAAAGACAAGACAAGAACTTGCTAAGTACTTACAAATTCAAGATCGAGCTTTAGCAAGTTTCATCATGAACGTGGTTAATGGGTTATTAATCGGGCGTATGTTTGAAGGAGATGTAATTTCCTACGAGGAGCAAGGAGAATTACTCAAAAAGATGGTTTGTCAATATTTAGATAATCAAAATTTAAAGAGTCAAAATTTGGATATTAAAAATTTAGAAAATTAAAATTTAGAAAATTAAAATTTAGAAAATTAAAAATTTAGAAAATTAAAATTTAGAAAATCAAAATTTAGAGAACTAACAGGAGAAAGTATGAGTCAAGAAATACTCCCTAAGTCTGAAAGTAAAAAACCTGCTATCAAAAACCTATTAGGTTTAATAATAGTTGCTACTGCGGTCTCTGGTATACTTACTGTTTATGGTTTATCTCAGTTTCAATCACTCCAAAAACCTACTGCTCAAGCAGTTAATCGACCATACCCTGTAAAGAAAGTTACCGCTTTAGGAAGACTCGAACCGGAAGGGGAAGTAATTGAGTTATCCGCACCTTTAGCTTTGGATGGAGATCGAATCGCACAATTATTGGTAAAGGAGGGGGATACTGTCAAAGCAGGAGAAACCATTGCTGTTTTAGATTCTTACAAAAGTTTACAAGATGCTGTTACCCAAGCCGAAAAAGAGGTGAAAGTGGCAGAAACTAAATTAGCGCAGGTAAAAGCTGGTGCTAAATCCGGGGAAATAACAGCTCAAAAAGCAACCATAGCCAGACTTCAGGCAGAAAATAGCACACAAATATCTGCCCAGAAAGCAACAATAGCCCGACTTCAAGCTGAATTAAATAATGCTCAATCGGAATATCAACGCAACCAAAATCTTTATCAAGAAGGAGCGATTTCTGCATCAAGTAGAGATAGCAAACGCTTGACCTGGGAAACTGCACAACAGCAATTAGCTGAAGCCCAAGCCAATCTCAAACGTATAATTTCCTCTGGACAAGAACAAATTAACGCAGCCAAAGCAACTCTCAACCAAATTGCTGAAGTTCGTCCGGTTGATGTTAAAGTTGCACGAGCAGAATTAGATCGTGCGATCGCCACACTTAAACAAGCCAAAACTAATCTCGAACAACCTTATATCCGTGCTCCAATGGTAGGGCAAATTATTAAGATTCATGTTCGTAAAGGTGAAAAAATTGGTGATTCTGGTGTCGCCGAAATAGCAAAAACAAGTCAAATGATGGTAGTCGCAGAGGTTTATCAAACTGATATATCTAAAATAAAAGTAGGACAAAAAGCAATTATTAGCGGACAAGCATTGACTGGTAAGTTGGAGGGGGAAGTAACTCAAATTGGTTTGCAAGTTAATCGCCAAAATGTTTTTAGTAACCAGCCTGGAGAAAATTTAGATCGTCGTGTTGTTGATGTCAAAATCCGCTTAAATCCTGAAGATAGCAAGCGTGCTTCAGGGTTGACCAATTTACAGGTAGAAACAGCAATAGAACTGTAAAAATTATTTGCGCTATTTTACATTTAATTTTTTATAACGAATGTTTGATATAAGGAGAAATTATGTTTTTAAAGAACAAATGGTGGGCGATCGCTGAATCGCAAACGATCAATAAAAAACCTGTTGCGCTCAGGCGTTTGGGTGTTGATTTAGTTTTGTGGCGAGACAGTAGTGGTACAGTCGTTTGTCAGGCTCAACACTGTCCTCACCGAGGTGCAAGTCTTGCTTTAGGTAAGGTGGTAGATGGTTGTCTGCAGTGTCCGTATCATGGTTTTCGTTTTGACAATCAAGGTAATTGCACCTTAATACCTTGTGAAGGCGAAAAGGCTCACATCAGTTCAAAAATGTGGGTAAAGCCTTATGTAGTAAAAGAAGCCCATAATTTAGTGTGGTTGTGGTGGGGAGAAACTCAACCCGAACAATCCCAAATTCCTTGGTTTGAAGAATTGCAAGACCATCCAAAACGTTGGGCTTCGGGAATGATGAGTTGGAATGTTCCTTTTACTCGGGCTGTAGAGAGTTTACTAATCGACCTGCATCATTTTGTATTCGCACATCATAACGTTGCTCGGTTATCTGGTTTTGGTTCTTCTACTTTGTTAGATCCCTTTGATGCAAAAGTTGAAGGCGAAATAATTCATACTTGGGGACAAATCAGACCGCAAAAATTAGATGACCAAAAATTAGATAACCAAAATTCAAATAACCCAACATTAAACCAAAGCATGAGTGTTGCCAATTTTCGACATCGCTTACATTTCCCCAACTTAGCAATATTTGATTTTGGCTTTGGTGGAATCAAATTATTTGTAGTTGGAACACCCATCGATGAAGAGAATACTTGGGCATATTTCCGTTACTATACCCCATTCAGTATGCCTTGGGTTAGTCAGTTAATTTCCAGAGCTTTTGTCTGGGTGGAATTAAATCTAGTTCAACCGGATGACTACAAAATTTTGATGTCAACTCGACCTCGAGAGAGTGGATTGAAGGTTAATAATTTTGTTCGTGCAGATAAAGGAATAGTTTTATGGCACAAACTATACGAACGGGCTCAGACAATGTCAAATTCAGAAAATGCTTAAAAACTGACACGTAATAAGTATTGAACTCGTAATATAAGTCCTGCAAATTATTCAAATAAAGTTTGATCTAGTTATACGGAGAAGAAATATGATGACTTCTGAAATTATTCTGCTAGAAAAATCACAAATCGTTCAAGCTTCTCAAATCCTTGCTGCTGCATTTCTTAAAGATCCACTTTTTAGCTATGCCTTACCCCAAGAAGATAAGTTAAAAGATAAGCTATTACATGATATATGGAAAGCTAGCTTGCGATATTCCCTCCCTCATAACTGTACATATACCACTCCAGAAATGAAAGGCATTGCAATTTGGATCCCACCAGGAGCATATCCTTTTAATAACCTACGATTTATGCTCGCAGGATTCTATAAAATTCCTTTCCAGTTGGGTTGGAAAAATCTGAAAAAGTTTATATCTCTGTTTGTATTAATTAACAAATACCACACACAAGATATGCCCGTACCTCATTGGTATCTCTTTGGTTTGGGAGTTTCACCTGTTTGTCAGGGACAAGGAATTGGCGGTTCACTCATTCAACCGGTTCTCAAACAAGCAGACGAAGAAGGTTTACCTTGTTATCTGGAAACTGATACCCCTGGTGCTGTTCGCTTTTACCAAAAACATGGTTTTGAAATTTTGCGAACCGGTGAACAACCACTCAAGTTTTGGACAATGAAAAGAGAACCTCAAAACGGTAATAGATAGGTAATTTTGATTATTAATTAATTTTGATTGTTAATTAAATAACTTCTAAAATTTCTCAGATAAGTCATTTACATATGTTTCACAAGTTATTTCGAAGAACACCATTAGCTTGGCGACAGTTGACAAAGCAAAAAACTCGCTTCGCCGTAGCTATAGCTGGAATAGCCTTTGCAGATATTCTTATGTTTGTTCAGATGGGCTTTGAAGGTGCGCTTTTCAATTCAGCAACAGCACCTCACCGAGCGCTACAAGCAGATTTAGTCTTAATTAATCCCCAATTTCAAACTTTATTCTCAGTCAAAAGCTTTTCTAGGGCGCGTTTATACCAAAGCTTGGCTTATGAAGGAGTTGATTCAGTACAATCCGTATATATTAATACTGCTCAATGGAAAAATCCCAAAACTCGCCTTAGTCGCGCCATTTTAGTTTGGGGAGTTGATTCGACAAAATCTACCTTTAATTTTCCTGAAGTCAATCAAAACTTGGGAAAACTCAAGCAACTAAATCGGGTATTTTTTGATCGTGCGGGAAGACCCGAGTACGGAGCAATCGCTGATATATTCAAAAAACAGGGTACTGTTGAGACTGAAGTTAATAGTAAATTGATTCAAGTAAAAGGCTTATTTACTTTGGGTGCTTCCTTTGCTGCTGATGGCAATATTATCACCAGTGATTCAACTTTTATGGAATTGTTTTCAGAACGCAAACCCGATCGCATTGAACTTGGTTTAATTAAACTGAAAGCAGATGCAGATATTGAAAGGGTGCGATCGCAATTAGAGACAAATCTACCCAATGATGTGCGAGTGCTCACACCAGATGATTTCGCTGATACAGAAAAAAGCTATTGGTCAGATGGTACTGGTATCGGTTTTATCTTTGGTTTTGGGGTAGTAATGGGTTTCATTGTTGGGATTGTGATTGTTTACCAAATTCTTTACTCTGATGTATCAGATCACTTACCAGAATATGCAACTTTAAAGGCGATGGGATACACCGATCGCTACCTATTAGTAACTCTTTTACAAGAAGCAATTCTTCTTGCTGTGTTGGGCTACATTCCTGGATTTGTGCTGTCATTTGGGCTTTATCAACTCGCATATGCTGCTACTATGCTTCCTATTGGGATGACAGTAGCTCGAAGCATTAACGTATTTGTTATGACCATCATTATGTGCTTTGCTTCCGGAGCGATCGCCATGCGCAAACTTCAGTCTGCGGATCCTGCTGACATTTTTTAGTTTTGGGTTTCGAATTATAGGCTTCAAATTATAGAAATATATTGGCACGCTAGGAATCACTTTTTATATCGAATATTCGATATAAGAATAATCTTTAAATTCCACCATAAGACTCAATACGCTTCAGTTAAGACTTTTTTTAAAATAAGTAACCCTGTAGAGACGCGACAGAGGCTGCGGCGTCGGCGTTAGCCTCTGTCGCGTCTCTACGAAGAAATTTAGGCTTAACTGAACCGTATTGCCATAAGACTTTAATTACACTTTCAAGCTAACTACACCTTCAACTCATGGAAAGTCTTCACTCTCTTGATTCTAACCAATCTCCATCAACAGAAACAGTTATTTGTGCTCGAAATCTTAACCATTACTTTGGGGAAGGTGAACTGCGCAAACAAGTACTATTCGATATTAGTTTAGATATTTACCCAGGTGAGATTGTCATTATGACTGGTCCAAGCGGTTCAGGAAAAACTACACTGCTCACCTTAATCGGTGGACTACGTTCTGCACATGAAGGTATTTTAAAAATTTTAGGGAAAGACATTTGCGGTGCAAGCAAAAAGAATCTAACACAGATTCGCCGTCAAATTGGCTATATTTTTCAGGCACATAATTTGATGACATTTTTGACTGCACAAGAAAATGTACGAATGTCCCTGGAGTTACACGACAATATGTTGACTGCGGACATGGATACAATTGCAAACGACATGTTGCAGAGCGTGGGTTTGGGAAATCGTGCAAATTATTATCCAGAAAATATGTCAGGTGGACAAAAGCAAAGGGTAGCAATCGCTCGCGCACTCGTCAGTCAACCTAAAATTATTTTGGCAGACGAACCCACTGCTGCACTTGATAAAAAATCTGGGCGTGATGTGGTGGAATTAATGCAAAAGCTAGCAAAAGAACAAGGTTGTACAATTTTGCTTGTCACCCACGATAATCGGATCCTTGATATTGCCGACAGAATTGTTTATATGGAAGATGGTTATCTTCAAAATAATGGTGTAGGTGCGGATGTTAATGGGTAATGTGGGTAATGGGTAATTGGTAATTGGTAATTGGTGATTGGTAATTAATGATTTATCGATACACAAAAATAAATTAGTTGATGATGATTTAGAAGAACAAATTATTAATAAAATTAAAATAACCGCATCAATAGAACCAATGGTTGCGTTATTTACTATTTTTGTCGCATTAACTAACCAATCGCTATGGGATATTTCTTGGTTTTTAACTATAATTTTATAGTATATTCTGCCAGAGGAAAAGAAAGTATACCCATCGGTAAATTTAAATTTCATGCTCTTTGAAAATAGAGTACAACTGCGGTTGCAACATAACCTATGCGTAAACACCTATTTTCTCTGATTGACTGCGAGCGCGTAAATTCTCGATTTCTTCCCGATTTCTTCTCTATTTATTCTCAATTATTTTTTACTCTAGAATAAGTATCATACTTGAGAAAAATCAATTCTCAATGAAAGAAAAAATTATGGACTTTAATTTTAACTGGTCTAATCTTAAGAATTGTAAATTTGAATCTAAGGTGAGAGATTCAATAATTCATTCCTCTTGTATTTCCTGGAAGCTTTGCTAGCGTGGAAGCTTTGCTGACAAAGTAAGAATTTACAATTAATTCATAATTTTATGAATCAGCAATATTGATAACTAGCTGAGGTAAAAATACTGCATAAAACTTTTTTTGCCTACATATTATAAATTATGTATGTTACACCTCGGTTTGCACTTTTCTCATTAGTTTTAGTGTGGAGAAGCGAAAGAGATACACTTTAAAAATATAAAAACTTTACGTTTTTAATCGGAAAATTAAATCGGAAGACTCTTGTGTAATTAGCACAAATATGGGTTAAACTTCCAGATTCTGTATTTTCCCACTATCTTATGAATCCAAAAGGTATAAACCTGAAATGTCAATTTAAACAACAACCAAGCTCGGATAGAAAAATTTAACAAACAGGTGCAGGCAAAAGAAAATCGCCCTAAAGTGAGTCAGAAATAAATTTTTATAGTGAAATATTAGACTTATTATTCGATTGTGCTTCTTCAGTTAATCCTGATTTCTCATTTTTTTCTAGAGAAGGCTCATTTGTTCCTAATAAATCGTGAATTTCACTCAATGAACTCGGTTTCGCATCACTATTAGATGAATTATCTACATACTCTAACAGATCTTCTACCCTGCAATTTAGAGCCTTGCAAAACCTCGCGACTCTTTCAATATGGTTAATTCCAGTCCTACCACTTTCCCAGTTTTGAACTGTACTTTCGGTCACGCCTACAAGACGTGATAGCTCAAGCTGGGTTAATCCTGCTTGTTCGCGGAGAAAGGCAATTCGTGGTTTTGCTTTACGTTTCACAGCTACAGCATTTATGTCTTGTTTATAGTCGTACATCCTAACACCAAAAAAAAATAGTGCTCAAATAATTTAACAAAACACTTGACGCACCCAAGAACTTGGGTTAAGAATATTAGGTGTTAGGTTCACTACTAACTTTATAGCAATCCTATATGGTTCGTAAAGCTGTTTCGGGAACAAAAATAGAAATACATCAGTTATGAATAGTATTGAAACTGATATTTTCTTGTGTTTCCCTCAGGGGTTTGAAATAAAATTCCCAAGGAACAGTTAATAACCTCAGCCAGGAATGTTATATCAAGCCGAATTTAGGAAATAGTAAGGGGTTCGAAAATTTTTTCCAAAAAAAATCAGACTTAATCTGGAATGACTCGAACTTACTTTGTATCCTCAAATATCAGACAAAAACGAACTCACTCGGAGGACATCCTCAAGGTTCTTATTCCTAATATGAATTAAATGAATCTAGAGTGAACAAAACACAACTCTCACTGAATTAAAACTCTCACTGAAATTCAACCTAGTTCAACGATAAAGTTCAACAACCAAGCTCAACAACACATAACCAATGAGGTCTTCAATTATGTTAAAAAAATCAGTCGCTTTTGGTCTATTAGCTGCAAGTTTAATCATTGCTCCTAGTGCAGCATTTGCAGATACTCAAAGTCAAAACAACAACCAATATAATGAGCAAAATGGTGCTGCACTTGACGGTAGCTTCAACGAGCAAAATGCTGAAAACGTTAATAACCAAAGACAAGTAATCAATCGCAAACGTCGTCACAGAGGCTACGGTAAGCGTTATTACGGTGGACGTAAATACCGTGGTAGTCGCCGCGCTAATCAAGAACAAGATAACGTTCAAGGAAACGTTCAAAGTGGTGCGGCTGAATTTGAATCTGAAAACAGACAAAATGCTAGCAACCGCAACAGACAAACACAAAGAAATCGTCGCTAATTCTGACCGAT
>NZ_JASJDK010000185.1 GCF_030065675.1 Mastigocoleus sp. MO_188.B34
ATTGAACATCCTTTATCTATAGAAATTAATACTGCAATTTATCGTATTATTCAAGAGTCGTTAACAAATATTTCTAAACATTCTCAAGCAACGGCAGTTATACTCAAAATAACTACAAAAATCAATCACACAAAAATCAATCATTTACGATTAGTTATTAAAGATAATGG
This sequence comes from Mastigocoleus sp. MO_188.B34, assembly GCF_030065675.1. GTDB lineage: Bacteria > Cyanobacteriota > Cyanobacteriia > Cyanobacteriales > Nostocaceae > Mastigocoleus. The sequence goes on from NZ_JASJDK010000185.1 coordinate 171, forward strand.
TAAAGGATTTGATGTCACCCAAAACACCAGTGGATTTGGTCTTCAAAGTATACGCGATCGCACTTTAGCATTAGGAGGAAACTTCAATATAAAAACTACTCCAAATTCGGGCTGTAAAATAATAGTTGAAATTCCTTTGATTTAGTAAATTGGTAATTGGCGAGAAGTAATGAGTAATGTTAGCGCCTGGCGGTAGCGTACCGGATCCGTAGGTAGCGGCTCCGCAGGTAGCGCAGCTAGAGCCTACGGCGACGGCGGAGGGAGCCTCTAGCTATAGGTATTGCGCACAGTAATAAGTAATGATTAATAAGTATAGGACTTATGCAACAGGCACATTTTTCGTGTAGGGTGCGTGACATAAGCGAGTTAACCTGAACGTATTAACAAGGTTTTGAGTGTCACGCACCACCGGTGTATTGTGACAATTGCGTAAGACCTGAAGTAATGAGTTGTATGTGGAAAATTATCAATAAAGTAATGATTTTATGATTAAAGTATTATTGGTAGACGACCAACATTTAATTCGTCAGGGTTTAAAAGCGTTATTAGAATTAGAAACTGACTTAGAAATTGTTGGAGAAGCAGAAAATGGAAAAGAAGCTATTAAAATAATTCCCCAACTCGAACCCGATGTGGTGATGATGGATATTAGAATGCCAGTAATGGATGGAGTAGCAACAACGAAGGAAATTCAGCAAAATTTTAGCAACATAAAAGTTCTCGTTCTCACAACTTTTGATGATGATGAGTATGTAACTAAAGCACTACAGAATGGTGCAACGGGCTATCTTCTTAAAGATACTCCTTCTGAAGAGGTCGCAGTTGCAATTCGTGCCGTTCATAAAGGATACACCCAATTAGGACCAGGTATTGCCAAAAAACTTCTCACTCAGTTTCCTTCTGAAATTAAAAATCATTCAAATCAAACTGAACCACCGTTAGGTTTAACCGAACTTACACCCAGAGAAAAAGAGGTACTGAAGTTAATCACATCTGGTGCTAGCAATAAAGAAATAGCTAAAAAACTCTATATTTCTGAAGGTACGGTCAAAAATCACGTCACCAATATTTTAAGTCGATTAAATTTGCGCGATCGCACCCAGGCTGCAATTTTTGCTAATTCCTTTTTAAGCTATTTGGACGCGGGAGACGAGTAATCTTTTAAGAGAAACAGTTATCAGTTAACAGTTAATGTGCTGTCGTGCACGCAATACCTAGAGCCTGCGGCGTCGGCAAAGCCTCTGACTAACGTCACGCAGGGCGCGCTTACACGAGCTGCTAACCGCTAGGCGCTAACAGTTTATGGCTAACGCCACACCCTTGCGGGCTAAAGCTAACAGTTAATGTGCTGAGAGTTAACAGTTGAGCACTACTCGTTGCTAATTACCCATTACTCATTACCAAAAAAAATACAACTTTATTTTATTCTGTTAAGTTAATTTAATTAATACTATTAAATCTAAAGTATTTTTTGCAATACGATACAAAGTTATCATCTCCTTACAAATATATAAGTTAAAAATTGGCAAGTTTAGGTGAATAAGGTCAACAATATCCATAGCGGTAGTTGGAGTTTAGCCGATATATGCAGCCCATTCGCACTTTTAATGTTTCTCCTTCCTTGCCACAAAGGTTAGAGCCATTGCGGCAATTAGCATATAATCTCCATTGGGATTGGAATGCTGAATCTAAGGATTTATTTAATCGCTTAGATCCCGAATTATGGGAGTCTAGCCGTCATAATCCAGTTTTAATGCTTGGTACTATTAGCCAAAATCGGTTGATGGAAGTTGTTGAAGATGATGGTTTTTTGGCTCAAATGGATCGAGCCGCACAGCAGTTAGCAGATTATATCAAAGAGCGCACTTGGTACCAAAAACAGCGTTCTGATAAACCAAAAGAATGTTACGCCTATTTTTCAGCTGAATTTGGTCTTACGGACTGTTTACCAATTTATTCTGGGGGTTTAGGTGTTTTAGCTGGCGATCATCTAAAATCTGCGAGTGATTTGGGTTTACCATTGGTAGGTGTTGGTTTACTCTATCAGCAGGGTTATTTTGCCCAATATTTCAATGCTGATGGTTGGCAGCAAGAACGCTACCCCATCAATGATTTTTACAATATGCCGTTGCACTTGGAACGGAATGCAGATGGTTCGGAACTGCGAATTGCAGTAAACTATCCCGGACGTGAGGTATATGCTAGAGTCTGGCGGGTACAGGTAGGAAAGGTTCCCCTTTATATGTTGGATACCAACATTGAACCTAACAAAACCTATGACCACGATATAACCGACCAGCTTTATGGTGGTGATATTGATATGCGCATCCACCAAGAAATTATGTTGGGTATTGGTGGCGTACAAATGCTCAAAGCCTTGGGTTATAACGTCACAGCCTATCACATGAATGAAGGTCATGCAGGATTTTCTGCTTTAGAACGCATTCGGATATTAATTCAAGAACAGGGGCTAAATTACGCCCAAGCAAAACAGGTAGTCGCTGCAAGTAATATTTTCACTACCCATACCCCAGTACCTGCGGGAATCGATTTGTTCCCTCCTGATAAGGTACTGTACTATCTGGGATACTATGCGGATATATTTGGTTTATCCAAAGACCAATTTTTAGCTTTAGGAAGAGAAAATACAGGAGATTTATCAGCACCCTTTAGTATGGCGGTATTAGCCTTAAAGATGGCTGTATTTTCCAATGGTGTAGCGCAGCTACATGGTAAAGTATCGCGACAGATGTTTAAAGGTTTGTGGCGTAGTCTACCCGTTAACGAAGTACCGATCGCGGCTATTACTAACGGTGTTCACGCTAGGAGTTGTGTTGCTAAATCAACTCAAGAATTATATGATCGCTACCTAGGACCAAACTGGTCTGCAACCCCAGCAGATCGTCCCATGTGGGGGAAAATGGAAGTCATTCCCGACGAGGAATTGTGGCGTAACCACGAACGTTGCCGTTTAGACATGATTTTATATGTGCGGGAACACTTAGTAAAACATTTACACGATCGCGGTGCATCCCCACATGAAATTGCTCAAGCTCAAGAAGTTCTCGACCCAAAAGTTTTAACCATTGGTTTTGCACGTCGTTTTGCAACTTATAAGCGTGCTACTCTCTGGATGAGAAATCTGGAGCGAATAAAAAATATTTTGCTGGGTGATAAAAATCGTAAGTTACAATTTGTAATTGCTGGTAAAGCTCACCCGAAAGATATTCCCGGGAAAGAACTAATTCGCGATATCAACCATTTTATTCGCGAGCAAGGCTTAGAAAAACAAGTTGTATTTGTTCCCAACTACGATATTCATATTGCCAGATTAATGGTTTCAGGTTGTGATGTCTGGTTAAATACACCCCGTCGTCCCCGTGAAGCTTCCGGTACTAGTGGGATGAAAGCAGCTATGAATGGATTACCTAACTTGAGCGTGCTTGATGGTTGGTGGGATGAAGCCAATTATGTTCTTACTGGTTGGGCGATTGGACATGGGGAAACCTATGAAGATCCCAACTACCAAGATGAAATTGAGGCAAATGCTCTTTACGACATCATAGAAAAAGAAGTAGTACCTTTATTCTATAACCGTGATGCCGATGGTTTGCCCCGAGGCTGGATTGCTAAAATGAAGGATGCTATTCGCTTGAACTGTCCGTTTTTTAATACAGCGCGGATGTTAACAGAATATGCCCAAAAAGGATATTTTCCTGCTAGCGATCGCTACTACAGCCTGAGTTCCAATCACTATGCACCAGCCAAAGAAGTCGCTGCTTGGGAAGAAAACCTTAAAGAAAACTGGTATAACATCAAAATCAAAGACATTGATGTATCTTCTAGCCCAGACATCCAAGTAAATCAAACCGTAGCAGTGAAAACCAAAATTGATTTAACAAGTTTGACAAATAATGACGTGCAAGTTGAGTTATATCAAGGTGCAATTAATGCTGATGGTGATATTGTTAATGGGGTTCCTGTCGTGATGGATTACCAAGGTGAAGATTCAAATCAATTAAGTATTTACACCGCCGACATCACTTATAAAACCTCTGGTTTACAAGGTTTATCCCTGCGGGTGTTACCAAAACACAAACATCTTTCTAGTCCTTATGAACCAAGATTGATTGTTTGGGCTGAATAATTCCAATTATATTAGGTCTGCTTAATTACTTGTTAAAAAATATGTTTGTAGTAGCGCTATATCCTGACGGACATCCATTAACCTAGTGTGAGGCGTGGGGCGTAAGCACAGACACTGAGCGTGTCTACAGCGTCTAGAGCCTGTGGCGTCGGTGGAGGAAGCCTCTAGCTGTTCTATCTGCGGAGCCGCTAGCAGCGCTAATAGCGCTATAAACAAATGTTGGCTGGCGCTGAAGCGCTACTACAAACCTTATCAAAAGTGTTTTATCGGACATGATATTAAAGCTCAAATTCAAGTTCGTTACGCCAAACAAGAAGCAGTTTTGAGTTGTGAGGGGATAACAATATAACCAGTAGTTTTATCACCAAGAACAAGGTTGCGTTGTTCTCCCCAATACCACCAGTGAGCTGCGACATAAGCGCAAATAATACTATCAAGCTTATCTTCAACAGCCTTGAGTTCTGTTCCCTTAGTAGGAATAGAAGAAATAAAATCACCAAGATTTACGGTAGATAGCTGAGGAGAATGGGAAGGTAAAATCTCTAGAATATAATTATAAAGTTTTAGGAGTTCTAAACGACGTTCGTGAAGGCGTCCTTTTTTATATTTAAGAATGCGTTCCAAGCTAAATAAGTGAACTATAGCAGGATGGGGAAAAACTTCTATTTGATATTTTCCAGGTTTTTGGGCTTCAATCTTTGGTGCATGACTGTAACCCCGAGATTCGAGTTCCAAACCAAAATTCACGGTACGTTCGGCAAAGGGTAAGCCAAGATTAGCAGGATAGCACCCAGCCTGATATTTACCAAAATGCTTATGGGTTAGCTTATCACATATACGACTCCCAGTTGCATTAGGAATTAGGGTCGGTGCATCGACTGCAATTAAAGCACTTTCACTTTTTTGAACGCAATTGTCTATCCAATTAAGGATATCTGCAATACTTTCTTGACGATCTAGATCTAGGATTTCTAGTTTATTATCTATTAACTCTAAATGGCATAAACCGCTTGGTTGCGATTTCCAGCCCAGGTCGATACCGATGAATTTCATGTGGTAATGGGTAATGGGTTATTGGTGTTAAAGTTTAGTGGATGTTCTTTAAACTTTTATCATATTTATTCCACAGGCATTTATTTGCAATCGAACCGTTCATAGAAAATAGTTGCCAGTAATTAACCTTGTGTTTTAATTGAGTTAGTAGTTTTTATTACAATTAAAACAATTTTAACAAATCAGTAAATATTGTATTAAATTTTTGTTATACCTTAAGCAGCAAAAGCGATACCTAGAATAAGATAAGTTTATTCTTAATGAAACTACGAGTAAAAATTTACCTATATTAAAGTATCAGGTGCATTTTCTGTAGATATTAAACCTAGGTAACATCATCAGGATTCACCCAATTTCTTTGAACTAACAGATAGCCCCAAACCTCTAAATTTGGGTAGATATTTGAGCAGATATAAAATTTTGTAGTACAAGCTGTTGGACATGACATAAAGTCAATTTTGCGTGAAGGTCAGGTTTTGCGCTTTCTTGGTTATACCTTACAAAATTTCATTATTTGAACTTTATCCTGTTATTCAAAGCTGAGTAAGTTTTCATAACTCGTAAATTTATTGTCATCGAATGTAAACTTTATAGCTCTTAATAAATGAAACCCTATCTTCCTCAAAATGACCCCAGCCCTGAGAAGCGAAAAGATTGGCTTAACAAAAACCGTGAAGAATACCAATTTAATTTCAATTATCTTTCTCCCCTTCCATTACTTGATGATGTTCCTAACAACGAAGCTTTTTCCCCTAAATATCTCGCAGAACGATTACCTTTAACTTTGGGTAAATTATCTGCTAATACCCTGGGAATTAGACTTCGCTCTTTTTGGGATCCCTTTGATGAGTTTCAAGATTATGAAGACTTTTTCCCAGTTTTACCAGCACCAGAATTAATTAAGACTTACCAGAATGACGAACACTTTGCCGAACAAAGACTAAGTGGGGCAAATCCAATGGTAATACGTAGTATTAAGGAATTACCTCCTCACTTTGCATTTTCCATTCAAGATTTACAGGCTGAATTTGGTACATCCCTCAATCTAGGGCGAGAACTCAGCAACGGAAACCTATACATCGCAGACTATACTAGTCTTTCGTTTGTTAGAGGAGGAAGTTATCTTAGGGGTCGAAAGTCTTTACCTGCACCCATCGCCTTATTTTGCTGGCGTAATTCTGGTTATTGCGATCACGGAGAACTAACCCCAATTGCAATTCAACTGGTACCAGAACTTGGTACCAAAAGTAGAATTTTAACTCCTTTTGATTCTCACCTTAACTGGTTATATGCCAAAATTTGCGTGCAGATAGCAGATGCAAATCATCATGAAATGAGTAGCCATTTATGTCGTACTCACCTGGTGATGGAACCCTTCGCAGTAGTAACAGCTCGACAGCTCGCTGAAAATCATCCTTTGGGTTTATTGCTACGTCCCCACTTCCGATTCATGCTGCACAACAATGAATTAGCCCGTAAAAATTTAATTAATCAGGGTGGATATGTTGATAATCTCCTTGCAGGAACCCTAAGAGAATCCCTACAAATCGTCCGGGAAGCTTACTTTAAAAATGCTGAAGAATACTGGAGTTTGAAGGAATTTGCTTTACCTAAGGAAATTGCAAATCGTGGTTTAGATGACCCTGATCGGTTACCCCACTACCCCTACAGAGATGATGGAATGCTACTGTGGGAGGCGATCAAGAAATTTGTATCGAATTACTTGAGTATATATTACCCAAATCCAGGGGATATTAGAGACGATCGCGAACTGCAAGCTTGGGCTGCAGAATTAGTTGCTCCTGATGGTGGACGAGTTAAAGGAGTACCTTCCCAATTTGAAAATCTACAACAATTAATTGATGTTGTGACTAGCATTATTTTTACATGCGGACCTCAGCACTCTGCTATAAATTATCCCCAATATGAGTATATGGCATTTGTTCCCAATATGCCCCTTGCAGCTTACCAACCTGTAGATTCTAATCCCAACATGGATCAGGGAAGTTTAATGGCGTTTCTCCCCCCACCCAATCAAACCGCAGACCAACTACAAATCATTTACGGATTATCAGCTTATCGTTACGATCGCTTAGGTTATTATGATCGAGAATTTAGCGATTCTCGTGCCGAAGAAGTCGTCAGACTATTTCAACAGGATTTAAATCATGTTGAACGTAAAATTGAGTTGCGTAATAAAAATCGCTTGGTTGAGTATAACTTCCTCAAGCCTTCTTTAGTTCTTAATAGTATCAGTATATAAGAATGAGAATTATGCACCATTTAACCTATGGTGCGTTAAATTTATTGTAATTCATGTCTTAAAAATACAACTAATATCGCCTTTTAAGACATATGCCATTATTAAATTGATCTAAATTTGTTGTTGAATATTCAAATTTTATTTTGAGAGCCAAAAGTTAAATAAGACACATATTATTAAATTAATTTACAAATAAATATCGTATTAATTATGCAGTTAATAGTCAAATATTACACTGAAAATTTAATATATATTTGAGTAATTATGGTTGACTATCTTGTAATTCAGATTGTAATAAAGCTTTCTTCTTGTTATAGTAGGCAGTGACATTTTAAGAATTTATAGTACCTTTTATATATCTAGAACAGAAACTCTGAAACTGGATCTATCTAAAGTACAGTAATTACTTAGAAGTCATTAAAATCAATTAAATATAAACTCAAAAAATCTCAGTTAGACTTTGGACAGAATTAAGGAGTAACTAATTGGTAAAAAATGTGCTGTATCAATTCATTAGGGTTTCAGGTAACCGGGTTTTCTTTCAAACTCAGTGAATCAATCCTAAATGGGTTAGCGAATACATTTGTTACCTTTGAAATTATTAAGGTAATTTGTCATAAAAGTCACAAATAAAGGAGTGCTTTTAATCAATCCAATCGTTTACATTTTAAATTTAAAAACTCTAATCATTTTCTAAAATCGAAAATGTTTATTAAGTTTTTATTAGATTTCAGAATAAAACTGCAGATACTAATTTTAGGTAAACCTTATGTGGCAATGGGATTTAGCTTCAAATATATTAACTTAACTGTTTCTTCATTGTTCTTTAAAAGCTAATCACAAATATAGGGCTTGGGAACGAGAAACATTTGTTAGTGTTTTATTTATTTAGTGTTCAACCATCGGCTAAAACTGAAAGAGACAACAGTCATTTAGCAAGTCTTACTTTATGAAGCTTGTTAAATTGAGGATTATTAAAAATCAAGGTTTAAAGAATTTGTGTTCCCTATTTGAGCCTGCAGAGTTCTCACAATTAATGCCATTCAAAAATACGAGTTTTCCTTGGTGAGGTTATTAATATTATGCGATTGAATGAAAATATAGGGTTAAAGATGAAAGAAAAGTTAACCCTAATTCAGGACGCAAACATTTTAGTTATTGGGGCAGGGGTCAGTGGTTTAACAACCGCTATCTGTCTCAAAGAAGCAGGCTTTAACGTTACCATCGCAGCAGATAGCTTTGCTCCTGATTTAACCTCTGTAGTAGCGGGTGCTTTGTGGGAGTGGCCGCCAGCAGTTTGCGGTCATCATGGTGCCCCCAGATCTTTGGAACGCTCTAAAGAATGGTGCATGACTTCCTATGACAAGTTCAAGCAAATGCACGCAGATTTCGGCTCAGAATCAACAGGTATTTATCTGAGAGATGTGTATTTCTACTTCAAGGATGTCTTGGAAAATCAACCCTTCGACCTCAACAAAATGAATGAATTGAAGGATAAAGTTGATGGTTTTGAAAGAGGCTTGCAGATTGTCAAAGACAGTATTGACTTGAATTTCCAAGGAGGCATAAAAGATGCTTATAAGCATATGTCTCCAATGGTAAACACAGATGTTTACATGAAGTGGTTACTGAAACACGCTATTGAAATTGGATGCGAAATCGTACAAGAAAAAATCACTATTAACGTAGTTGAAAACGAACAAGAATTGCTTCGTCGTTTCAATGCTAAAGCAATCGTCAACTGTGCAGGTCTTGGATCTATTGTGACAACAGGGGATTCTTCAATGCATCCTTTAAGGGGTGCCCTTGTAAGGGTGAAGAATCAAGGAGGTGTTGTCAAGGATGCCCATTGTATTTCTCATGATCGCTCTTCTAGCGACGAACAAGACATCATTTTCATCGTTCCTAGAGGTGATGATTTAATTGTTTTGGGAGGATTAGCACAGCCGGATAAATGGAGTACAGAGTTGTCCCTTGATATACCAATTATTCGCCAGATGTATGATGGCTGTTTGCAGTTTTTAGAGGAGTTGAGAGACCTTCCATTAGACGAAGAAGAGCCTGTCAGAACTGGTTTGCGACCATGTACAGAGAAAAATGTTTGTTTGGAGAGAGTTCCTAACACCAAAATTTTCTATAACTATGGTCATGGTGGATCTGGAGTCACCCTGTCATGGGGGTGTTCCGAGGAAATTGTCGAGTTAGTCCAAGAAGCACTCTGTGAGGAAATAAATGAATCTATATCTTTAACTAATGGGATTGATGTCAATCAGAAAACTGTTTTTGTGCTACATGACATGCTTTCCGCGAAAACTGACTTCAGTACTATTAAATCTGACAAGAGAAACTTAGTTTTACTTTGTAGTAGAAGAGGGCTGAGTAAAGTTGTACCTTCTCAGTATCAGCATTTCGGACTGGTAAGAATAATTGAGCCGTTTAATTTGGAAAATATATTCCAAACTTATCAGCAGATTAAAGCCGATTATGGACTAATAGACAGCAACTGTCAGGTTGTGACTAATGATGGATATTTGATGCTGTTAACTGCACAGTTGCGTGAAACTTTGAATCTAACCCATGGCGATCGCCAAACTGTTGTCAGCCAATTTACTAACAAGAGTTCTCTCAAATCAGCCCTGAAAAACTCTTCAATTAAACTACCAAAACATCTGATTTTCGATCGCAACCAATATCGTCAAGAACCACTTTCATATCTCAATTTTGTTGTTCGAGAACTGGGCGATAACGTATTTATCAAATCAGTTAATAGAAATGAAGGTGAACAAGTCAGAAGAATTCACACGATTGACGAACTCAAAGCCTGGTGTGAGAATAATGTAAATTTAAGTCAAGAATTTGAATTCAATGAATTAGTTAGAGGTCAGCCATATACTACAACCGTTGCAATTGAAGATGGTAAGCCTAAATATTTTGCTGCTTGTAAATACTATAGATTTAATGACAAGTTCCTTTACGGTTATTCAATTGGCAGTATTGTTGTTAGGGAAGAAGAGCCAGAATTCCAACAGCTTAAACAATTTTCAATTGAAGCATTACAAAATTTAGAATACGGTTATCCCAAAAATGGTGTAATCAACATTAATTTATTTTTACAAGAAGATGGTGAAGAACCACTTCTCATGGAAATGAACGTGGGGAGTCCCGGTACTTGTGCTTCAAAAATGTTTGAGAAATATCAGGGGATAAAACTAAACGAATTACATTTGCAATTACAAATTGGTGATTCTCCTAATATTCAAGTCAAGGATAAAAAAGATTGGAAATACAGCGCTTACTCAATTCATCCAAAGCGAGATGGAGTTGTTAAAACAATTGAGCAACCAATTTTTGAAAGTGATGTGGAAATATCTTGGCATATTTATGTGGGAGGAGCAATCAAAGCATCACAGAGTATGAGCGATGTTGGGATTGCTATTCTTTTAAGTCATAATGATTATTCAATCCTCGAAAAGGATTTAGAGACAGCTAACAATGCGACTCTTTATCAAACAGAGAAGAATTTGTTAAATAAACCTGAAGCAGAAAAATCTGAAGTAGAGGAACCTGAAGTAAAAAAAACTGAAGTACAAAAACCTGAGGTAGAAAAATCTAACGTAGAGATACCTAAAGTACAGACATCTGGAGTAAAGAGATTTCAGCAAAAATTGTTAAACACAGTTGGTAATCTCCTCAATATAAAATAGCAGCCCTAAATTATTTGTAAAAAATAGATATTTTTAGAGACGACCCAACCCTTTTCTAATTTCCCTGGGGAAACGGGTCGTCTCTATTATATTAGTGGTAATAAATCGCTATTATCATCAATACCTTCGCCAATTTACGAGGGTGAGTTGATGTGTAAACTCCCATTTCTCCGATGCTTGGCAAAAACAATAAGTCCTAAAAATTCCTTCAC